>NZ_JBWKME010000013.1:0-246488 GCF_056431085.1 Mesorhizobium waitakense
CCATCCCGGATGGCGCTACGGCGTTCATAGACTTCGTCAACGGCCACTATTATGCCGGCGGCGCCGAACATGCGGCCGGCGATATCCTGGGCGGCGCCTTCGATCCATCCGACATCTCGGGCTCCGGGATGTACGTCACCTATGGGCCAGCCTCCACCAATCGGCCGATCGCCATCGGGCCGCTTTTCGATGACCTGGTTGCTGGGCTCGCCGCAGGCTGTACGATCGTGTTCGACATCGACTTCGGTTACGACGCCTATGGCCGCCTGATCGACTTCCTCGATGCCGCCAGCGAGAGCGTCACGACTGACTATGTGATCAGCGAGTTTTCCGGCACCAAGGCGACGCTGGAGGACCAGACCGACATGCTCTTCAACAACGGCGCCGAGCTGCTCGCCGGGGTCCACAAGATCGCTCTGCCAGACATGTGGCCGGCGAATACGAATATGCGGTCTCGACCGATGGCGGCGCCGCGACGACTGAAACGTTCGCATATGCCCCATTCTCGGCCGTCGACACGATCACGCTGTTCCACGACGGGGATGACAATGTCTTCGTGCTCGACAATTCGTATGTGCGGAAAATCACGCTCTATCCGGCCAAAGACCCGGCCGACCTGCCGGCGCTCACCGCATGATGCCGGCGCTCGCCTTCCTCGCCTCGTGCGCCGTCGTGCTGGCGATGGCTTGGCCGTTCTAGTCAACCTTGTCACGTTAGCCGCTTCGTGCCTTTCGGCCGCTGATACTTCCTGACCAGTTCCACCGTACTGGCTTCGACCGTGACGCGCCCGAGCACCTGCACGGTGACACGGGCAGTCTCCTCGTCGACATAGATCACTTCACCCTCGAATCTCATCCCGCCGCCCGGCTTCGCCTTTGGATCGATGATCGAATAGGGGTAATTGGCGGTCAGAATGTGCAGGGTCACGCGATCCTCGATGCGCTTGCCCACCGTGGCGAAAGATCGCCCGGGTGGAGGCGAGTCACTCTCGCCGCGTCCTGCCCGACGACGATTGCCACTCGCAGTCGAGCCGTGGTATCTTCGAGCAAGTCGCCCGAACTGTCGGGGCGCTTGGCTTCAGCCGAATCGGAGGTACACGCCGTGTCCGCCCCGCGACCCCACCGGCCCTGGACGCGCGAGCTGGTGGTCGACGCCGACCTGCCCGCCTTCGCCCTGCGCACCTACTTGGAGCACGCCGACCTCCGCTCCCTGCTGCAGAGCGCTCACGTGAACCGCCCCCTTGCCTCCGCCTGCGAGCTTGGGTCGGGCTACGGCCGCATGACGGTCGTGCTGGGCGAGTTCGCCGCCCGCGTCGTCGGATTCGAGCGCGAGCCCGAGTTCGCCGAGACCGCCCGCCGGCTGCACCCGGCCTTTGCTTTCGAGCGCGTGGAAGGCCTGGACGCCTTGCCCGTGCCCTCCGGCGTCTTCGACCTGGTACTCACCTTCACCGTGCTACAGCACCACACCGACACCGCTCTGGCCCGGGTTTGCGGGGAGTTGAAGCGGGTGTTAAGGCCGTCGGGCTTCGCCCTGCTGTGCGAGGAGACCAACGCGGCCCTGCGGTTCGGGGACACCGAGGATGAGAGGGGGATGTGCGCGATCGGGCGTCCGGTCGAGGTGTACGAGGCGCTGCTGGCCCCGCTGCGGCTGGTGGCGAAGAAGCCGCGGCGGGTCGAGCCGACCTACCCGCGCAAAGACGTAGGGACCTACATGCTCTTCCAGGCGCCGTGAATCAAAGCCGCGAAGGGTCTGGGCAGGGCCTAGCCCTTCCGCAGCCTCACACCAGCGCCGCCGCCATTCTCCGGGATGAACTCGACGCCGGCCGCTTCTAAGGCGCGGCGAATGGCTTCAATCGTTCGGGGCATCAATTCTTCGCCTCGTTCTAGCCGTGAAATCGTGTCGACCGACACTGACGCTTCCCGCGCCAGGTCTCGAACTCCCCAACCTATTGCAGACCGGGCCATCTTGCATTGCACAGCTAGCATCGTGACAGTGTACCGATTTCTTGTTGATGTCCTGACGGTGTAGTGTTATCGGTACGGTGCACTGAAAACAGTTCCAATACAAGGAGCAATATCATGCCGAACACCCATGTTCCGGCGGCCGGCGAAGCTATGCCCGCTGCCGAGGTAATGACCATCGGACGATTTTCACGACGCGCCATGCTTGTCGGGATCGTTCCTGCTGCGCTGGCGGCTTCCATCACCCCGGCGCCGCTCGCCACCTTGTTGGCGGTGCCCACCGTCGCGAGAAAACGCAGCTGGGCCGATATCGAGGCTCATCTGGCTGACTTTCCGCCTGACGTCGCCGAACGGTTTCGAGAAGCATTTCTACACGATGATCGAACACGTCGCGGACATGCACCGGAGCGGCTCCGATGCAGCGGCAGTCAGGGCCTATCTGCGCAGCATGAGGGAAGTCGAGGTGCAGCCATGAACGCGATCCTCGGAAGCTTTTCCCGCCGCACCATGCTCCTTGGCGCAGTTGCCTCTGTTCCAGCCATAGGAGGCGCTACAGCGGCGGCTCCGGCCGTCTCCAACGCTGACCCGCTCGCCGACACCATCGCCGAATACCACGCCAACGTGGCGGAGTTCATGGCGATCCCCACGGATCATATCACCGAGGAAAACGAGGAAGCCCTTGTCGCGGCAACCTACGGGCCAGCCAGTGAAAGGCTCTGGCATGCCACTCCGCCAGCAACATGCCTCCGTGGCGTCGCCGAAGCGCTCCGTTATACGCTCGCGCAAGATGCGCTTATTGACCGGACTTGCGAGAATGCCTTGCAATCGGCGCTGGCCTTTCTTGAGCGGGAGCACGGCCTATGAACGCGCCCGTCACTCTCAAGCCCTACGGCATGCCTGCCGGCATCGACCCACGCACATGGCGGCAGGAAGTCGAGAAGCGCCTCAACGAGCTTCTGGACCAGTCGATGGCGCTGATCACGGCGCTGGACGTCATGGAAAGCGATTGCGACCTGGAGGACGGAGCCGACGCTGAACCATGGCTGGGATGGTGCGCACTCGGCCCGCAGACCGTCAGCGGCTTCAACGACGGCCGGGGCAGCCCCCCTACGATGACCGGGAAGCCGATGACTGCGACCTAGAGGACGATGGCACCGAGGAGCCGACGCTAGGGGCGCCAGAGGGGCATCCATGGTCTCGGGACACCGATCCCCTCAGCGGCCTTGTAATGCCTCGCAGCGGCTTCACAAGGCGGGAGCCGGGGCAATCGCAGGAGCATTGGGCCGGTGGTGCTCGCGGCGACCATGAGCGGGAAGTGGATCACGACCGCGAAGCTGATGCTGCCGAATACGATTGCCCCGGCTTTATCGAGGGCGGGCAAGGGCTCTAATTATTCCGCAAGCGCAACAAACTTAGGCGGGTCTAATGGTGACCCGCCTTTTTCTTGAGGACAAAGGTTTTGCATGCGGGTTGGAGTTGATCCAGATACTGCCTCAAGCAGGGCGCGGCCTTGTGGGGATGTGACTTCGGACAGAGCCTTGCTCGGTCGTCCTTACATGGACTTCCCTTCGCCACAGCTTCAGCGCTGCTCAGGGTCAACACTGCGGCCAACGCAGCACCAGTCAGTCCGACCGCTCTGGTCATGGACATTGATCTCACTCCTTGTTTTGAAAAACGTCCGAGGGAGATCAGAGCATGAAGGTCCAATCTTCTCAATAGCGCGAAGCCGCCGGGCTTCGGCCCTTTTCTCTTGCCAAACATGCACCCATAGGAACATATTCCGGCCTGCGGCACTATTCCAATCTGGAGGCCGCGCCATGTCCGAAAAGACCATCGCAGAAGCTATCAGCAGCGGCGAGCGGCTTTACGTTAATTGCGGGCATCCCATGTGCCAGCATTCCCACAGAATCGATCTGGAGGCGCTTGGCGCCCGCCTGGGGCTGGACCACGGCGCCATGCATTGGGATCTGGTGAAGCTGTTCCGCTGCGAGCGGTGCCAGACGGTAGGGCGAGATCGCCGGCCGGTGTTTTTCACATGCGTGCCTGACTATGCCGGGATCGATGCGCGGCGGAACGTTTGAGCGGTGCAGTCTGACTTACGGTGCCGGGCTTTTGAGTGGCCGGGCCGGGCTCATATCGAGATCCGTGGCATAGGTGCATTGGGCGACGGGAAGCGGGGATCGATGATCGCGAACGATGAGATTTTCTTTCCCATTCGGTTACAGACAAATTGCGACTGCGAAACCCCGCTGCCATAGACGTATTTGACCGCACCTTCTGTCACTAGCGTGTTGATTTGTCTAACAAGGCGATCGTGGTTCATTGCCTTGAAATGGCGGGCAACTGCCAAGTTGCTGGTTGCCAGGAAGAGCTTCCGGGGACCAATGGGCAGCGCCATATATCCTTCGGGAATGTTGAGCGCCGTACGGACCACCGGCCGATCGGACATTAAGAATTCAAATTGAGTTTTCGCCGGGGTGAAGACTGACCAAACCATCTGATTGATCAACCTGCCGATCTTCACGTTGTCGATCATCGGCATGAAGGCAGTAAACAGATACCTATCGATTCGATCGACTGGCATGTTTTGCAAAAATTCTGCGAAGGTCGTCGTGTCTCCCGGTTCTCGTGTTTTCGCGAACTCGGCCTCTGATTCGTCGTCGGTTGCTGCAAATGTATGGTCCCATTGTGCTCGTAGTCCGGCAATATTCTCCGGGTTTCTCAACAGGAGCGAGATCAAGAAACGAGACCAATCTGACCTCAACCGATCGGAAGTGATCCCGCCTGGCCCATCGGTTTACAAGGATTGAGAGCACGTGGGAGGCTTGCGAGTCGGTAGTTCCGAAGAACTTTTCCTCAATTTGTTGCGCATGGGCCGGCTCGAATCCCCGCAGCGTGTAAAGGCCTCGCTCGTAGCCAGTTCCATCTGGCGACGTCCATCTCGGCTTCACTCGGTTGTCATTGGGGCGACTAAATTCGCACAGGCGCCCATTCGGTCCCGCCCAACGCTTAAGATAGAACACAGGGATGTAGTGGTGCTTCTTCGGCCTGTTGTCTGCGTTGTCCAAGATGCACCACCGGCTTTCGGCGTACCTATACCGTACCTATTGCCAAAATCGGCGTCGTAGCAGTTTTGTTAAGTGCTTGGAAAAGTTGGCTCCCCGGGCCGGATTCGAACCAGCGACCAACCGGTTAACAGCCGGTTGCTCTACCACTGAGCTACCGGGGAACAGAGGCTCTCATGTGAGTGGCGCAGCCTATAGCAAACCCTTTTCCGCTTTGCAAAGAAGCATTTCGCATTTTTCCGAGGCTTTTTCGCTCAGGCGTTTCTCGCAATCGTTCGCGGATGCCCTCATATTAGCCGTCTTGCTGGGGATATGGAACCGAAAGCGCGGTTGCGGCTTAGATTCGACGGTGCTCCTGAACGGTCAAAAGGGTTAATCTTTCGAGACGATGACAGCACAAGACAACCAGATGCCGGCGCGGAAAATCTCGGTTTTCGGGCGTGAGTTCAAAATGCCGCGCTCGCGCTTGCTCAGAATCACCATCGGCATCGTGCTGACCATCGGCGGCATTCTCGGTTTCCTGCCGATCCTCGGCTTCTGGATGGTGCCGCTTGGATTGCTGGTGCTGTCCTATGAATTCGCCATGGTCCGCCGCCACCGGCGCCGCTTCGTTGTCTGGTGGGAACGGCGCCGCCGACCGGATTGATGCCGACTGCGCCCGGTCTCAGCGGCCGGCGTGCTCTTCGAGCGCTTCGCGGATCTGCTTGAGAATGGCAGCCGCCGAGGCGAGCTTTGCCCGGTCATGCGGCAACAGGCTGCTCGCGCTCCCGATGCACAGGCGGTCAATGGCGTAGCGCAAAAGCTCTTCGCACTGCGGCAGCGACAGGCCGGACGCCGCATTCATGTCGTCTGCCTTGCCTTTTGCTGCCGTTGTCCTACGCATGGCATGTCTCCCGCCATGTTCAACGTATGGGCTGCTGAATGAGTTTCTTCCGGCGTCGAGCCATGCTTAACAAGCAGCTAACGTATCGTCGTCAGGCCCGGGCCTGGGATTTGACGGGACGCTGCCCAAACCGGCGAGAGGAAACCGTTCGGAATGCACGGGTGGCCGCTTGACGGCATTTTCGCCGCAACCTATTGGAACCGGGTGGAACGCCGGGAGCAATGAGGCCTCGTGGCGGAGTGGTTACGCAGAGGACTGCAAATCCTTGCACCCCGGTTCGATTCCGGGCGAGGCCTCCAATGCCCGGGCCCCCGCGCAGCAGCGCTGGGGCCTGAAGTTCCGATCGTAATGAACCGCGGTTCTGGCGCGGCAAGCGGATTGGTTGGAACATGAGCGCTGATTTCTCCGAGCTTCGCATCAAGATGGTCGACGGCCAGGTCCGCACCACCGATGTGACCAGCGCACCATTGCTCGATGCGATGCTTGTCGTGCCAAGAGAAATCTTTGTCGGCGCCGAACAGCGCGATCTCGCCTATATCGACGAGGACATCCGTATTGCCGCCGGCGCGGACGGTGCGCGCTATCTCATGGAAGCCTCGCCGCTGGCCAAGCTCATGCAGCTGGCCGAGATCAGCCCGGCCGATTCGGCGCTCGATGTCGGCTGCGGCACCGGCTATGCCTCGGCCGTCCTGTCTCGGCTGGCGAAGTCCGTTGTGGCGCTCGAAAGCGATTCGGCGCTGGCTGAGACCGCCAGATCGACGCTTTCATCGCTCGGCTGCGGCAATGTGACCGTTGTCCAGGGGGCGTTGCCGGAAGGACATGCGGCCAAGGCGCCCTATGACGTCATCTTCATCGGCGGCAGCGTCGCGGACGTGCCGGCCCCGCTGCTCGACCAGCTCGCCGAAGGCGGCCGACTCGTCGCCGTCGAAGGCCAGGGCAATTCCGGCGTAGCCCGGCTTTTTTTTAAAGCGGGGGGGGTTGTAACCGGAAGACGCGCATTTAATGCGGCAATTAAGCCACTACCGGGATTTGAACGTATTCGCGCCTTCGAATTCTGAATGATTTTGCCTTGCAGGATAGGCGTTGTCATGGTCGCTTGTGTTTGAAATCGTTGCTGATCCACAAAACTGGGGGCACTTTGGGGCTGAGCAGCAGGGAACATTGAACACGCGGCGCCGGCTGCTCAAGAAGGAGAAGCCGGTGTGGCGTGGTTCCCATGGACAACGAATGAGGGATACATGGTCCTGCCTATACGCAAGAGTCTTTTCGCCGCCGTCCTCGTTTCCGCGACCGCGCTTTCTCCTTTCTCGGCCTCGGCGGAATCGATCCTTGGTGCGCTGGCAAAGGCCTATCAGTACAATTCTTCGCTGAATTCGGCCCGCGCCGGCGTCCGCGTCACCGACGAGAGCGTCGCCATCGCCAAGTCGGGATGGCGCCCGACCATCAACGGGTCGGCGGACATCGACTATTCCAGCAGCCATCTCAACGGCACGAACTCAAGCGAGCGGCTGACCACCGGCAATTTTGGCGTCCAGATCAATCAGACGCTGTTCGACGGTTTTCAGACCAGGAACAATGTCGCCGCCGCCGAAGCGCAGGTCCGCGCTTCTGTCGAAACCCTGCGCAACACCGAAGAGAACACGCTGTTCAGCGCGGCCCAGGCGTATATGAACGTGATTCGCGACCGCCAGATCGCCGTGTTGACCGAGCAGAACCTGCAATTCCTGACCGAGACGGCGCGCGCGGCGCGTTCGCGTTTTGAGGTTGGTGAAGGCACGCGTACCGACGTCGCGCAGGCCGACGCTTCGCGGGCCGCCGCCGTGGCATCGTTGAGTGCCGCCCGTGCGCAAGCGTTGTCCAGTGCCGCAAGCTATCGCCAGATCGTCGGCGACGAACCGGGCAAGCTCAAAGCCGCTTCCCCGGTGGCAAAGCTGTTGCCGTCGAGCCTCGTAGCTGCCGTCGAGGTGGCCGCGAACGAGCACCCGGCCATCCTTGCCACCCAGCATCTGGTCGACGCGGCCGCGTTTTCGGTGAAGTCGGCCGAAGGCGCGCTGCTGCCGCAGCTGACTGCAAGCGCGGGTGTTTCGAGCGCATATCGCAACACTGTACCGGGCGCCTTCGCGTCGCAGGACGGCACCACCAATTCGGCCAACATCGGGGCCACGCTGAGCATCCCGATCTATTCCGGTGGCCGTACATCGGCGATTGTGCGCCAGGACAAGGAATCGCTCAGCCAGGCCCGCATCGAGGTCGACGTCAGTCGCGACCAGGTGCGCCAGGCCGTCACCGCCGCCTGGACCGAGTACACTGCCGCGCAGCAACAGCTCACGGCCAACAAGCAAGTGATCGAGGCCGCGAAGCTGGCACTGAGCGGCGTCATCGAAGAACGCAATGTCGGCCAGCGCACCACGCTGGATGTCCTGAACGCGCAGGCGACGGTTATCACCGCCGAGATCAACCAGGCCGGCTTTGAACATGATGTGGTGGTGGCGAGCTATGCCATCCTGCAGGCGACTGGCCGCCTGTCGGTCGACCGCCTTGGCTTGCAGGTGACGAAATACAGACCTGAAGAGCACTACAACGCGGTCAAGGACAAATGGATCGGCCTGCGCACGCCGGACGGCCGCTGAGAGGTTCGGCTCGGACTTTTTGGTCCCTCCTGCCTGAGCCGGCTCTTTGGCTCCACTCCCCGCTGGTTCGGTATCTGGTCTAATCTGTTGAAATCCCACAAGTCCCCAGATTGGGGATTCTCGTGCGGCGATCCGTCGGTTACGCTGGCGTCATGATTCGATCCGGCTTTGCCGGAGCGGAAATCTGCAACGGGTCACAAGGGCGGCGGATGTGACGATGGCGACGGCAAGCAGCGCACAGCGCGAACCTTCCATGGAAGAGATACTGGCTTCCATCAGGAGGATCATCGAGGACAGCGACGGCGGCCGCAAGCAGCCGGGCGACACCGATGAGCTGCGCCAGGACCTGGAGCCGGCGGCGAGCGCCGGTGCAGTTGCCGACGTAGAGGCATTCCGAGCCGACCTGCAGGCCCCAGAGATCAAGAAGCCGGTGACGCTGGCGGAAGTCCAGGCACAATTGCCGGCGGCCGAGCCGGTGATTGCGCGGATGGAAACGCCGGTGCGCCCCGAGCCCGCCCCGGCAAAGCCATCGATGACACTTGCAGAAGTCAGCGCCCGGGTCGCCGCCGAGCCGACGCCGCCTGTCACGGCCGACACGCCGGCAGTGCGTCCGGTCGCCGACGCCCCCGTTGCCGATTGGCGGCGCGAGATCGCCGCTGTTGGCGAGCAGGCCAAAGCGGTGCCGGACAAAGTCGAGGCCCTTAAGCCGGTTGCCCAGCCGCCGGTGGAGACTCCTGGCGACGAACCGACGGTCAAAGCAGCCTCCGAGCCGGCTGATCCAGGCGTGGTGCGACCGGCGGCCAGCGACGTGCCGCGTCCGGCCATCGTTTCCGAGCACACGGGCCGGCAGGTTGCCGCCGCCTTTGGCGAGCTTTCCGATGCGTTTGCCAGCCGCAGCAAGAAGACATTCGACGAGATAGCCGAAGAGATGCTGCGGCCGATGCTGCAGGATTGGCTGGACAACAATCTGCCGACACTGGTCGAGCGGCTGGTGCGCGAGGAGATCGAGCGCGTGGCGCGCGGGGCGCAGTAGTCTCAAGTGCCATCACCGTCGAAACGCCGCCCGTGAGGCGGCGTTTTTGTCGATGAGGTCAGCCCGCGTTGGTCGCGAAGCAAATGAGGTTGTCGTCGGGATCCCTGACGATGAACGTGCGAGCACCCCACGGTTCGGTTCTCAATGTTTGGTGGAAGGGAGCCTCGGCTGCCTGAAACTCCAGGAACAGCGCCTTGATGTTGTCGAGTATGATCGTCGCCGCCAGCAGGTCATCGGCCGAATTGGCGGCTAACGGCGGCTTGTCGACATGGCGCAGGTTGAGCCGCGCGCCATCACGCATGATCTGGGCGTAGAAGGGTGGCTCGCCATAGGTGAAGCGCGTCTCGAAACCGAGCTTTTGCCGGTAGAAATCACAGGCCGCTGCGATGTCGCAGACAAAGAGCTGTGGCTCGGCAAAGGCGAGATGCGGTTTTGCTGGGTCTGGTGCTGCACGATCGGTCACGGTTTGAAGGCCTTCCTTGAGCGCCTGCCAGCTCTCGAAACCTGACTTCCTGGCGACGAGTTCCTGGGCATCGGCAAGCTTGAAGCCGTGATCGAGGATCTGGCTGTCGCTGAGATCGCGAAAACGCGGCAAGAGCCATCCAATCACAGCGGCGACGGGATAGTACCGCTCGCGATGCCATTTGAGATAAAGCTTGGCCTGTTTCTTGTGGTGTTCGAGGGTCGGCATGGGCGCACTGCGGGGTTGAGGTGGCGTAGGCGGGCAATGCCCCTCCGGCCGAAAGCCGATGCGCCCTACAGCAGCGTTGGCAGCGTATTGCGACGGCACCTGCCGGTCAAGGCGCGAGCGCTACGGCTTTCCCCGAGGAACTGGCCCCTGCCAATCTGATCGATGGAACGCAAGTGGGTCTCCTTGACCTGATCCAGGCCGTATCTATTTGACGTTGAGGTTCAAGGCCGCCCCTGCGGTTGACTTGGCCAAAACCTTCCGATTTACACCGGACCAGCAAAACTCCCGACAGCGCGGACCATTTTCCCATGCTTGAAAAGACCTACGACGCAAAAACCGTCGAGCCGAAGATCGCCAAAGTCTGGGAAGACGCCGACGCGTTCCGCGCTGGCGCCGGGGCCGAGGAGGGGGCGGAAGCCTTCACCATCGTCATCCCGCCGCCGAACGTGACCGGCTCGCTGCATATGGGCCACGCGCTCAACAACACGCTGCAGGACATATTGGTGCGCTTCGAGCGCATGCGCGGCAAGAACGTGCTGTGGCAGCCGGGCATGGACCATGCCGGCATCGCCACGCAGATGGTGGTCGAGCGCCAGCTGATGGAAAAGCAGATCCACCGTCGGGACCTGACGCGCGAGCAGTTCATCGAAAAGGTCTGGGAGTGGAAGGACGAATCGGGCGGGGCGATCTTCAACCAGCTGAAGCGGCTCGGCGCCTCGGCCGACTGGTCACGCGAACGCTTCACCATGGACGAGGGCCTTTCCAAGGCGGTGCTGGAAGTGTTCGTCACGCTCTACAAGGAAGGGCTGATCTACAAGGACAAGCGCCTTGTGAACTGGGATCCCAAGCTGCTCACCGCGATCTCCGATCTCGAGGTCGAGCAGCACGAGGTCAACGGCAATCTGTGGCACTTCCGCTATCCCATCGAGGGCGAGGTCTTCGATCCGGAAAATCCGAAAACCTTCATCACCGTGGCGACGACGCGCCCCGAGACGATGCTGGGCGACACCGCCGTCGCCGTGCACCCCGACGACGAGCGTTTCCGGCATCTGGTCGGCAAGAACATCGTCCTGCCGATCGTCGGCCGCAAGATCCCGGTGGTGGCGGATGAGTACTCCGACCCGGAGAAGGGTTCTGGTGCGGTCAAGATCACGCCGGCGCACGACTTCAACGATTTCGAGGTTGGCAAGCGCCACAAGCTGCCGGCGATCAACATCCTCACCGTCGCGGCGGCGATAAGCCTCAAGGACAATGAGGATTTCCTCGCCGGTCTCGAGGTGACGCCGGAGCGGCAGGCAGTCTGGGATGAACTCAACGGCCTCGACCGCTTCGTCGCGCGCAAGAAGGTCGTCGAGCTGATGGAAGAAGGCGGCTTCCTGGAAAGGGTCGAACCGCATCGCCATGCGGTGCCGCATGGAGACCGCGGCGGGGTGCCGATCGAGCCGTTCCTGACCGAGCAATGGTATGCCAACGCGGCGGAACTGGCCAAGCCAGCGATCGCCTCGGTGCGCGAGGGGCGTACCAATTTCGTGCCGAAGAACTGGGAGAAGACCTATTTCGACTGGATGGAAAACATCCAGCCCTGGTGCATCTCGCGCCAGCTGTGGTGGGGTCACCAGATTCCGGCCTGGTATGGGCCGGACGGGCGCGTCTTCGTCGAGAAGACCGAAGAAGAGGCGCTGGGTGCGGCGATCGAATATTATCTGGCGCTGGAAGGGCCGTGGAAGGCCTGGGTCGAAGACAAGCTCGAGAACTTCAAGCCGGGCGAGATACTGATCCGCGACGAGGACGTGCTCGACACCTGGTTTTCGTCGGCGCTGTGGCCGTTCTCGACGTTGGGCTGGCCGGACGAGACGCCCGAGCTGAAGACCTATTACCAGACCGATGTGCTGGTCACCGGCTTCGACATCATTTTCTTCTGGGTCGCCCGCATGATGATGATGGGCCTGCATTTCATGGACGAGGAGCCGTTCCACACCGTCTACGTCCATGCGCTGGTGCGCGACAAGAACGGGCAGAAGATGTCGAAGTCGAAAGGCAACGTCATCGATCCGCTCGACCTCATCGACGAATACGGCGCCGACGCGTTGCGTTTCACCCTGACGGTGATGGCGGCGCAAGGCCGTGACGTGAAGCTCGATCCGGCGCGCATCGCCGGCTATCGCAATTTCGGCACCAAGCTGTGGAATGCGACGCGCTTTGCCGAGATGAACGAAGTCGCGCGCAATGACGATTTCTGGCTCAACGATGCCAAGCTTGCGGTCAACCGCTGGATCCTCACCGAACTGACACGGGCGGCGCGCGAGATCACCGACGGCATCACCTCATACCGCTTCAACGAGGCGGCTGGGTCGGCCTACCGGTTCGTCTGGAACCTGTTCTGCGACTGGTACTTGGAACTCCTGAAGCCGGTGTTCATGGGCACGGACGAGGCGGCCAAGGCCGAAAGCCGCGCCTGCGTCGCCTTCGTGCTCGACGAGATCTACAAGCTCTTGCATCCGATGATGCCGTTCATGACCGAGGAACTGTGGGCGCAGACCGCTGGCGAAGGCAAGGAACGCGCCTCGCTGCTGTGCCATGCGGCGTGGCCGTCGCCGGACTTCGAGGACGCAGAGGCTGCCGCCGATATCAACTGGCTGGTCGATCTCGTCTCGGGCATCCGCTCGGTGCGCTCGGAGATGAACGTGCCGCCGGCGGCGATCGCGCCGCTGGTCGTGGTCGGCGCCAACGAGGTGACCCGCGAACGGCTTGTTCGCGAAGACTCGGCGATCAAGCGGCTGGCGCGGGTCGGCGACATCTCGCTGGCCGATGTCGCCCCAAAAGGCTCGGCGCAGATCGTGCTCAACGAGGCGACGATCTGCCTGCCGCTTGGCAGCCTGATCGATCTCGCCGCCGAAGCGGCACGGCTGCAGAAGGAACTGGCCAAGGTGACCGAGGAAATCGCGCGCCTGCACAAGAAGCTGTCGAACGAGAGATTCGTCGCCAGCGCGCCGGCCGAGATCGTCGATGCCGAGCGCGAAAAGCTCACTGAGTACCGCGACGCGCAGGACAAGCTTTCGGTGGCGTTGACGAGGGTTCGCGACGCTGGTTGAGGGCAGATTCGTAGCGCCTCGGCGGCTTCAAAATCAGACCTTCTTGCCTCGAAAATAGGCATTCCGCTGGGTTAATGTTGACGTAAACGGAAAGTTTTGGCCCCATTGTTGCCATAATGTAACAATGGGGCCCTGGACCCCCAAAAACATATATTTTGAGCCTTTTGGGTGGATTTTTCTCGCGTTTTGAGGGCGGCACACACTCCGAAAGCGGTTTTTTGGGCTAACGGCAGTGGCTTGTTTTGTGTCGAAAATGCGCTTGGCGAACATGTACATGTACGCCCCAGGAATTCGTTATTGCACCTTTAACCTGAATTGGCTCTAGCTTGGCGCACTCGAATTCGGGGAGGACATTCATGACTATTTTGCGACATAAAGCACTGCTGGGGGCGGGGTGCTTTTCGCTGGCTTTGATCGGGTCGGCGATGAACCCGGCGCATGCTGGCGGCCTGGAGCGCGGCGGCTACGACATCGACTTGCTGTTCGATCCGGCGCAGGTCACAGGGGAGCTTTCCGGCACCTATGTGATGCCGCAGCGGGACCTGAAGAATGCAACGGATACGGATCCATCTGACGGCAATCTCAATGCGCTGGGCAAATCGAGCACGGCGCGCGACACCGAAAGCTATTGGGTGCCCTACGGCGGCATCAAGATCGGCATGGGGCCGGTCGATTGCCTGGGCGACTACTCCCAGCCAATCGGTGCATTCAGCAATCCTGGTGCGAACTGGGCGGGTGCACAAAGCAATGTCGAGACGAAGGTAGAAAGCAAAGCCTTTAGCGCGACCTGTTCTTACAAAATGGACCTCAGCAAAGGTCAGTTTCGCTTCATCGGCGGCGTGTTCCATGAGGATGTTTCGGGTTTCAAGGAACAGTTGGTTGCTCCCATTCCCGCCTTTCTCGGCACAGGCATTGGCCGCCTTGATCTCGAAGGAGATGGATGGGGATGGCGTGCTGGTGTCGCCTATGAGATCCCGGACATCGCCTTGCGCGCCAGCCTGGTCTACAATTCGTCGGTCAAGCTCGACAATTTGAGTGGAACGCTTGATTTGACCCAGGTGCCTGGGCTTATCAATCCCGCAAATCCGCTTCTGGGCAACGTCACTGACGTCTATGGTTCTTCGCAGGTTCCGGACTCTGTTGAACTCAAGCTTCAGTCAGGCATCGCTCCCGGCTGGTTGGCTTTTGGATCCATCAAGTGGGTGAATTGGAGCGATCTGCAGAGCATTCCGTTCTGCCCGACCTCGACCCAGGGGCTCATTGCCTGCACGACGACCAGCCCGGTGCGCGCCACCTCGCTTGATTTGCTCTATCGCGACGGTTGGACGGTTTCCGGTGGCATCGGCCACAAATTCAACGATCAGTGGAGTGGGGCCGCGGTTCTCACCTGGGATCGTGGTACGACCACCGGCCTGAGCGCGCAGACCGACACCTGGACGGTGAGCGGGGGCGTGGCCTACACGCCGACCCAGAACATCGAAATTCGTCTCGGTGGCGCGCTGGGCGTGCTTACCAGCGGGTCGATCCATTCGGTCGTCGGTAGTGACGGTGTTACCTACGGTACCGACTACACCGCTGACTTTGGCAATGATCTTGTTTCGGCGGTCTCCACTTCCTTGAAGGTCAAGTGGTAACCATCTGAAGCGAAACGAAAAAAGGCCGGGCATTGCCCGGCCTTTTTTGTTTGGGCCGGCGCCGTTTGGGACCTGGCATCCACGCTGCGTTGCAGATAAGCCGCAGCGCTTTCGCCTCGTGCGATTGTGACGTTTTGGCAACACTTTCTGAACAACCCCTGCGCTAAAAGTCAGGCTAGGGAAATTGCCCATTTCCCGCCATAAACCCGGCGCACCTCGATCTTGTCTCGGGACACGCGCCAAAAGGCTCGGCGATGGGGCAGGCCGCACCGCCCGCGGCAAGGAAGAGTATGGACGCCAAAGTTATTTCCAAGGCCAAGCTCCCGAGCCGCCATGTGACCGTCGGTCCGGCGCGTGCACCGCACCGTTCCTATCTCTATGCGATGGGATTGTCGGCGGCCGAGATTGCGCAGCCGCTGGTCGGCGTCGCGTCCTGCTGGAACGAGGCGGCGCCCTGCAACATTTCGCTGATGCGCCAGGCGCAAGTGGTCAAGAAGGGCGTCGCGGCCGCCAACGGCACGCCACGGGAATTCTGCACCATCACCGTCACCGACGGCATCGCCATGGGCCACCAGGGCATGAAGTCGTCGCTGGTGTCGCGCGAGGTCATCGCCGATTCAGTCGAACTCACCGTGCGCGGCCACTGCTACGATGCGCTGGTTGGGCTGGCCGGCTGCGACAAGTCGCTGCCCGGCATGATGATGGCCATGGTGCGTCTCAACGTGCCGTCGATCTTCATCTATGGCGGCTCGATCCTGCCCGGCAGCTATCGCGGCCGCCAGATCACCGTGCAGGACGTGTTCGAGGCGGTCGGCCAGCATTCGGTCGGCGCGATCGGTGATTCCGAACTGCTTGAAATCGAGCAGGCGGCCTGTCCGTCGGCCGGCTCCTGCGGCGCCCAGTTCACCGCCAACACCATGGCCACCGTCGCCGAGGCGATCGGCCTGGCGCTGCCCTATTCCTGCGGCGCGCCGGCGCCTTACGAGATGCGAGACCGATTCAATTTCGCCTCGGGCGAAAAGATCATGGAGCTGATCGCCAAGAATATCCGGCCGCGCGACATCGTCACGCTGAAGGCGCTGGAGAATGCGGCGACCGTGGTTTCGGCCACCGGCGGCTCGACCAACGCGGCACTTCACCTGCCGGCGATCGCCCACGAGGCCGGCATAAAGTTCGACCTGTTCGACGTGGCGAAAATCTTCGAGAAGACGCCCTACATCGCCGACCTCAAGCCCGGCGGCAAATACGTCGCCAAGGACATGTTCGAGGCCGGCGGCATTCCACTCCTGATGAAGACGCTGCTCGATCACGGCTATTTGCATGGCGACTGCCTGACGGTGACCGGCCGCACTTTGGCCGAAAATATGGAGCACGTTGCCTGGAATGAACATCAGGATGTGGTCCGCCCGGCCAACACACCCATTACCCAAACCGGCGGTGTCGTGGGGTTGAAGGGAAACCTCGCCCCCGAAGGCGCGATCGTGAAGGTTGCAGGCATGTCGGAGCTGAAGTTCTCCGGCCCGGCGCGCTGCTTCGATTCGGAAGAGGAATGTTTCGAAGCGGTGACGCAGCGAAATTACAGGGAAGGCGAGGTGCTCGTCATCCGTTACGAGGGGCCGCGCGGCGGCCCAGGCATGCGCGAGATGCTGTCGACGACGGCGGCCCTCTACGGCCAGGGCATGGGCGGCAAGGTTGCGCTGATCACCGACGGGCGCTTTTCGGGCGCGACGCGCGGTTTCTGCATCGGCCATGTCGGGCCCGAGGCAGCGGTGGGCGGCCCGATCGGGCTGCTCAGGAATGGCGACGTGATCTCGATCGACGCAGTGAACGGCACGATCGACGTGGCGTTGCCCGATAGCGAACTGGCGGCGAGGGCAAAGACCTGGAAGGCGCGCACGACCGACTATCAGTCGGGCGCGATATGGAAATATGCACAGACGGTAGGGCCGGCGCGCGATGGCGCGGTCACCCATCCGGGCGGTGCGAAAGAAACACATTGCTATGCGGACATCTGAGTTGTTGAGGTCGTCTGTCTTTTCGGCACTGGTCGTGTTCGCTACTTTTGGCGCGACCTTTGGCGCCGTGGGCCAGGCTATGGCCTTTGACGACAAGGTGTTCGACGACAAGACCGGCGTGAAGCCGCAATCCAGCCCATGGGCGGTGTTCCAATTCGGATTTTCCGCCTACAAGAACGGCCACAAGGAACAGGCCGCCGAGGCCTATAAATACGCCGCCGAGAACGGCCAGATCGGCGCCACCTGGAAGCTTGCCCGCATGTATGCCGAGGGCGACGGCGTGGCGCGCGACGACTATGAGGCGTTCAAGTTCTTCTCGGAGATCGTCGACCAGGATGTCGAGCCCGGCTCGCCCGAGGAAAGCTATGTCTCGGACGCGCTCGTGGCGCTTGGCGATTATCTGCGCAAGGGCATTCCCGGCAGCCCGGTCACCGAGAACGAGGTGGCGGCCCAGGAATATTACATGCGCGCCGCCGCCAACTACCGCAATCCGAACGCACAGTTCGAGATGGGTCAGATGTTCCTGAAGGGCGAGGGCGGGGTGAAGGCCAGCGTCAAGCAGGCCGGACGCTGGTTCCAGCTTGCCGCCGAGAAGGGCCATGCCGGCGCCCAGGCGACGCTCGGCCATTTGTTGTTCCAGAGCGGCAAGATCGTTCGCGGCCTGGCGATGATGACGGCTGCGCTCGAACGCGCTTCGCCGGCCGACCAGCCGTGGATCCGCGGCATGCAGGAAGAGGCATTTGCCACCGCCGGCGAAGCCGACCGCCGCACCGCGATCTCGCTGGCCGATGACATCCTCACCAAGGGCGGCAGCGCGGACCAGTAGTCTCGCGGCCTGCGCTGGCCTTACCAGAGGTGCTCGATTTTGATCAATTCTCGGTCGGTTCCGTCGGCACCATGCTGGGGGCCGGCGTTGAGATCGGCGTCACATGGAGATGCGGCGCCATCGTGTTTTCAGGACAGCTGTCCCCGACCTTGGTCCACGACGTGTTGTTGAGCACCATGTCGCAGCGGGCAAGATGGCTCTGGTCGGCGACCGTCAGGCAGGCGACCTGACCAACCGAATACGATTTTCCATTGGCAAGACATTCGGGGGCGGCGAAAGCCGGCACGATCGCGGCCATGGCAAATGCCAAGCCGATCGGACAAAGAACAATTCGAATGCTCATGGGAACCCCGGCCGCCATGATGATCCCCCATCATGCGCCGGAATGTGGCTATATGAGGTCAAACGCCTGCGTGCCCGGCGTCAGGGCCTGCCGGACAGGGTCTCCGTCAAGCCGGCTGCAGCGCGAGGTCGATCGCCACCGGCACGTGGTCGGACGGCTTTTCCCAGGCGCGCACATGCTTTTCGATCGAGGCCGCGGAAAACCGGTTGGCGGCTTCCGGCGACAGCAGCAGATGGTCGATGCGGATGCCGTTGTTCTTCTGCCAGGCGCCGGCCTGATAGTCCCAGAACGTGTAGGTGTCGGGCCTGTCGGTGACCGCGCGGACCGCCTCGGTGAAACCAAGATTGAGCAACCGGCGGAAAGCCTGCCGCGTCTGCGGCTGGAACAGCGCATCGCCCAGCCAGTTCTCCGGAAACCTGGCGTCGATCGGCTCGGGAATGACGTTGTAGTCGCCGGCCAGAACCAGTGCCTCTTCCAGCCTCAGCCGCTCCTGTGCCCACCGCTCCAACCGCTCCATCCAGGACAGCTTATAGGGGAACTTCTTATCGTCATCGATCGGATTGCCGTTCGGCAGATAGAGCGAGGCGATGCGCAGCGCGCCCTTGTCGGTCGAGAAAACGCCTTCGATGAAACGCGCCTGCTCGTCGGCATCGTCGCCGGGCAGACCTCTGGTAACCTCGTCGAAGCGCAGTTTCGACAGGATGGCGACACCGTTGAAGCCCTTCTGGCCGTGGGTCTCGACATTGTAGCCAAGCGCCTCGATCTCGGCGCGCGGGAACTGGTCGTCGAGCGTCTTGATCTCCTGCAGGCAGACGATGTCGGGCGCGCTCTCGGTCAGCCAGTGGGTCAGGTTGCCGATGCGGGCGCGCACGCCGTTGATGTTCCAGGTGACGATTTTCATGACGGTCTCGATGCTGTTCAGTGGGGTTCTTGCGGCGGATGGCGTTCGACCAGGCCGATCGTATTGCCTGCCGGGTCCTTTAGAAAGGCCATCCATTCGCTTTCCCCCGCCGGACCGAACTGACCTTCGGTGTCGTTATGGACGAGCGTCGGCGGCGCGGTGAAGGGGACGCCCGCGGCTTTTGCCTCGGCATGGAAATGGTCGAGGCCCGACATGTCGAGATAGACGGTTCCCGCCGGTACGCCGTCGGTGAACAGCAAGCGCACATCGCCGGCCATGATGAAGGCAATGCCCGGCGGATCGAAGCGGGCATGCGCGGCCATACCGAGCACATCGCGCCAGAACGCCAGCGTTACGTCGAGGTCGCGTCCGGCCGACAGCGCGATCTGGCGGACCGCACCGATCGCGGACATTTCTATATGGAAAAGCTCGTGCCGCAGCCGCAGGAGGCGACGGCGTTCGGGTTCCGGATCTGGAACGACTGGCCCATCAGGTCGTCGACGAAGTCGATCACCGAGCCGCCCATATAGACCAGCGACAGATCATCGATCAACACCGTGGCGCCATCCTTCTCGATGGCGACGTCGTCGTCGTTGCGCGTGTCGACCAGGTCGAACTTGTAGGAAAAGCCGGAACAACCACCGCCTTCGACCGAAACGCGCAGCGCCGTCTTGCCAGCTTCGCCAGAGACAATCTTGGCGATCCGCCTGGCGGCGGCCTCGGTCATGTCGACTTTCATGGCAGTCTTGGCATCCGCGCCCATGGGCGTCACCTTGCTTTCGGTTTCACATGATAGGTATGAAGCGCGAGCGGCCAAGTCAACTAGACCAATCAATTGCGGCATCGATCATGACCAACGAGTTGGGCGACATCGGATTCGGTTATCGGCCACGCGCCGCCTATGCCTGCGATCCGGCAAAGTCGCGCGGGCGGCTTTTCGATGAGGTCGAAAGCCCGACCCGCACGCCGTTCCAGCGCGATCGTGACCGCATCATCCATTCTACGGCGTTCCGGCGGCTGAAACACAAGACGCAGGTCTTCATCGCGCATGAAGGCGACCACTATCGCACACGTCTGACCCATTCGATCGAAGTGGCGCAGATCGCGCGGGCGCTGGCGCGGGCGTTGCGTGGCGACGAGGATCTCGCCGAAGCCGTGGCGCTGGTGCATGATTTCGGCCACACGCCGTTCGGCCACACCGGCGAGGACGCGCTGAACGAGAAGATGGCCGCCTGGGGCGGGTTCGACCACAATGCGCAATCGCTGCGCATCGTGACGAGGCTGGAGGCGCGCTACGCCGAATTCGACGGGCTCAACCTGACCTGGGAAACGCTGGAAGGCCTGGTCAAGCACAATGGACCGCTGACCGATGGCAATGGCCAGGGCCTGAAAGGGCCGGTGCCGCAGGCGATCCGCGATTATTCGGAGCTGCACGATCTCGAGCTGGACCGGTTTGCCGGCATCGAGGCGCAATGCGCGGCGATCGCCGACGATATCGCCTACAACACGCATGACATCGACGATGGTTTGCGGGCAGGGGTGCTGACGCTGGACATGCTGGAGACGGTCTCGCTGCCAGGAACGATCCTCAAGGGCGTGCGCGCCCGCTATCCGGCGCTCGATGACGTGCGCACCGGCCACGAACTGATGCGGCGCCAGATCACCGCCATGGTCGAGGATGTCATTGTTTCGACCACTGCCAATCTGGACCGGATCAAGCCGCAGAGCGCGGACGCGGTGAGGGCAGCCGGGGAGACGATGGTGACTTTTTCGACCGAAATGGCTGCGTTCGAGAAAGAACTGAAGGCCTTTCTCTACAAGCACCTCTATCGGCACGCGGAGGTGATGCGGGTGCGCGCCGATGCCGAGCAGATCGTCAGGGACCTGTTCGACGTCTATTTCGCCGACCCGCGCGCCATGCCTGACGGCTGGCGAGAGGGGCTCGATCGGGCCGACGATCGCATCAAGGCGCGCAGCGTCGCCGACTTTCTGGCCGGCATGACCGACACCTACGCGCTCAAGGAACATCGGCGTTTGTTTGACCGAACCCCGGATTTGAGCTAGGGCGGGCTCGATTTTGCCGGCCAACGAGCCGGATTCGCCACAAAGCCGCCAGAGCCAGTCCAAATGAACATCTTCGCCGATTTCACCGCGCGAATCATAAAAGCCGTCGAAGCGCTTGATCTAAAAGACAATGATGGCGTTTCGCCGGACCTGTCGCGCATTGCCGTCGAGCCGCCGCGCGACGCCAGCCATGGCGACCTGGCGACCAATGCGGCGATGGTGCTGGCCAAGCCGACCGGCCAGAATCCGCGCGCGCTGGCCGAAAGACTGGCGCAGGCGCTGCGTGGGGACAAGGACGTTGCCGCCGCCGAGGTCGCGGGGCCCGGCTTCGTCAATCTCAGGCTCAGGGACGGTTTCTGGCAGGCGCATCTGACGACGCTGCTTGGCGAAGGCCGCAACTATGGCCGCTCGACGGTTGGTGGTGGCAGGAAAACCAATGTCGAATATGTCTCGGCCAATCCGACGGGCCCGATGCATGTCGGCCATTGCCGGGGCGCGGTGGTTGGCGATGCGCTCGCCAACCTGATGGCCTTCGCCGGCTACGACGTGACCAAGGAATACGTCATCAACGATGCCGGCTCGCAGATCGACGTGCTCGGCCGTTCGGCTATGCTGCGCTATCGCGAGGCGCTCGGCGACGATATCGGCGAGATTCCGGCAGGACTTTATCCCGGCGATTACCTGGTTCCTGTCGGCGAGGCGCTGGCCAGGGAGTTTGGCCGCTCGTTGCTGGAGATGCCGGATGACGAGGCGCTGGCCATCGTCAAGGACCGTACCATCGACGCGATGATGGCGATGATCCGCGAGGATCTGGCGATGCTCAACGTGCATCACGACGTGTTCTTCTCGGAACGCACGCTGCACGCCGACAACGCCAAGAAGATCCGCTCGGCGATCAGCGACCTGACGTTGAAGGGTCACATCTACAAGGGCAAGCTGCCGCCGCCCAAGGGAGAGAAGCCCGACGACTGGGAGGATCGCGAGCAGACGCTGTTCCGTTCGACCGCCGTCGGCGACGACATGGATCGGGCGCTGGTCAAGTCCGATGGCTCGTTCACCTATTTCGCCGCCGACGTCGCCTATCTCAAGGACAAGATCGATCGCGGCTTCGTCGACCTGATCTATGTGCTCGGCGCCGACCATGGTGGTTATGTCAAGCGGCTGGAGGCATTGGCGCGCGCGATTGCCGGCGATAGGGTGAAGCTTACCGTGCTGCTTTGCCAATTGGTGAAGCTGTTTCGCGAGGGCGAACCTGTGCGCATGTCGAAGCGGTCGGGTGATTTCGTGACGCTGCGCGAAGTGGTGGAGGAGGTCGGCCGCGACGCGATCCGCTTCATGATGCTCTACCGCAAGAACGATGCGCCGCTCGATTTCGACTTCGCCAAGGTGACCGAGCAGTCCAAGGACAATCCGGTGTTCTATGTGCAGTACGCCTCGGCGCGCTGCCATTCGGTGTTCCGGCAGGCGAGCGAGCAACTGGGCGAGGCCAATTTCGACCGCAACAGCCTGGCGTCCGCCGTGACCTTGCTGACCGACGAGGGCGAGATCGGCCTGATCCGCAAGCTTGCAGAATATCCGCGTTTGATCGAGTCGGCGGCACTTGCGCTGGAGCCCCACAGGCTGGCATTTTACCTTTATGATCTGGCTTCTAGTTTCCACGGACACTGGAACCGTGGCACGGAAAATCCAGACTTACGTTTTGTTAAGGTTAACGACCGACAATTGACGCATGCCAGACTAGGGCTGGTGCAGGCTGTCTCGGACGTTCTGACGTCCGGCCTGACGTTGATCGGAGCCGCCGCGCCCACCGAAATGCGTTAGGTTTGACTAAAAAACCTGTCACCTTTTGCCCACATTGCGCTGGTAAGGGCCAACCCTACGCGACGTCCATGGCGTCCGAATGAGTGCGAGTTCGGGAACAATAATGGCAGACAGAACCCAGCTGAGAGTAGCCGATAACAACGACATCGTTGATGATGATCCGTTCGCGGAACTGACCAGGATCATGGGATTCGACCCGCGCCAGCCGGTCAAGCCGCAAGCGCCCGTCCAGCCGAAAGCGCCCGTCGCCGATCAGCCGGCGCAAGAGGACGATTTCGAAATCGATCTCGAGAAGGAACTGATGGGCGAGTTCGGCGCTGACGACAGCGACGCCGCTCCAGTCGCCGAGGCGCATGAGCCGACAGCCGAGGCCAGCGCGATGGCCGACGATCTTGCGATGTCGCTCGACGACGATTTCCACCTGGACATGGCGGATCTCGACGACCACGCACCGGTCGCCAACCATGCGGATGTCGCCAGCCATGCCGATTTGGACGCTGCCGAAACCGCGCCAGCCATAGAGCCGGCTTTCGATTCTGATCTCGACAATGCCGTCGCCAGTTCCCTCGAAGACGTTTCGCCCTTCGAGGACGACCAGCCGATTGAGGATGAGCTTGCCGCGTCGCTCGATCAGGACTTCCGGATTGACGACGAAGCCGACGAAGTCCGGTACGCCGCGGCCATTGCCGACGCGCCTGCTGCAGTCGAGCCTGCTGCTGTTGGGCCGGCCTCCGATCCTGAATTCGACGATGCGATCTCGCTCGAAGACGAGCTGGTGCTCGACGACCGTTGGGCAGTGGAGCAGTCCGACGCGGCTGCTGAACCGGCGGCTTCGGAACCTGTCGAGTACGCCATGCCGGCGCAAGCGACTGCGCGTGACGCCCAGGCAATCTCGAGCGAGGATTTTGCCGGTCATTTCGACGACGCCATGGCTGATGTCGATATGGATTTCGACAGTCGTGATGAGCCGGTCGCCTTCCAGGAGCCGGAAGCGCATGATGTGCTTGCCGATACCGCGGACGCGAAGGGCGAGATTTCCGACCCTGAAGGCTCGCTGGACGATGGGTTCGACCTGAACCTGGACGACTCGTTTGCCGAAACGGCCGAAGAGCCGGTCGCCGTGGTTGCCGCCGCTGCGGTCCAGCCGCTGGCGCCAGCCGCCGTTACGGCCGAGCCGGTGGATTCGCCGATCGCGGATGAACGAAGCCTGGAAGACGAGTTGAATGCGCTGCTGGGTGCCATGACCGCGCGCCCGATGCCGGTGGCCAGGGAGCCCGTCGCGGCTCAGCCGGCTGTCGCCGCTCAACCGCCTGTCGCCGCAGTTGCAAAGACCATTGAGGAGCCGGCCGATCTCGCCGACCTCGAATGTGATCTCGACGGACACGCGCCAGAGGAGCAGCACCGCGTTGAAGCTGTCCAGGTCGCCGATGCCGATCTCGACGTTCTGCAGCTCGATGACCTGCAGGAGCAGGATCAACGCTCGCATGTCACCGCGCAAGGCGATGTCGATTTCGACGATGATGCGTTCGACGCGGCTTTGGCCAATAGCCTGGATTCGCGCAATGCAGCCGCTTCTCGGCACGGTCAGGACGATTCTCATGATTGGCTGGCGGAACGCTCCGAGCCGACGGAGCCGACCCGTTCGTGGAGCCGCGTGACGCCGGTTCCGCAGCAGCCGGCATTTAGCGCTCAGCCGACCGCTTCGATAACATCCTGGGCCGCGGCGCCGGCAGTTGCCGCAGTGCCATCCTACCGTTCGAGCGAGCCGGTCGAGACCGTCGCCCCTGCAGCCCCTGTATCCGTGCCGCAACCGCGAGAGTCCTCGCACTACGAAGACATGCCCGATGTCGAGACGATCGACGTGCCCGAGCGTGTCGTGGCGCTGGCGGACGATCTCGACATCCCGGAACTGCACTTCGAGGAAGACAAGCCGGCGACGCCTGCCTATGACGATCTCGACGCGGAATTCTCCAGCCTTCTCACCGAGATGAATTCGGTGGAGGTCGCTCCTGCTCCCGCAAGCAGTGCCGCTTATAGCGATGAATCCCACAATGCCGGCTATGAGGAACCCAAGTCGGCCTATGACGCCATCAAGCCGGGCTATGACGGTGTCAAGCCGGGCTATGACGGGGTCAAGCCGGCCTATCAGCCGGAAGCGCGGACCTATGCCGCGAGGCCGGCCGAAATGCCTGCCCGCGCGACAGCGTCGGCAGGCTATGCGGATGCCGCTGGCTTCGACCTCAACAATCTGCCCGGCAGCCAGCCGGTTTCACAGGCGGACGATTTCACCGTCGACGAACTCGACTACGATCCCGAACTGGATGAGGCTATGGCTGTTCCGGGTCTCGGCGAGCGGGAGGCTGCGAGGCCCTCGCGCCGACGTGGCCTGTTCGTTGCAGCTGTTGTCGGCGCGGTGGCGGTTGCTGGCGGCCTCGGTGCCTTTGCGCTGTCTTTCGGCGGCAAGGGCGGCAGCGATGCACCGGTGATCGTCAAGGCCGACAACGCGCCGATCAAGGTCAAGCCGGAAAATCCGGGCGGCACAGTGGTGCCGAACCAGGACAACAAGGTTTACGACGCGGTGGTCAAGGGGACCAAGCCCGCCGAGCCTGTCCAGGATAAACTGGTCACCAACGTCGAAGAGCCGGTGGATGTGCAGGCCAAGGATCCCGCCCGCGCGATCGATCTTTCCGCTGACCAGAACGCCGCGGCAACTGGAGCGGACGACGGCAACGCCGCGCCGGTCGCCAATGCCGCGCCGGCCGCCAGCGCGGCGCCGGCCGATACCGCGGCGCCGGCACCGAAATCCGAAGATCGCATCGCGCAGGTGCTGCAGGAGGCCGACAAGGGCACCAACGCCGATGTCGTCGCGGTTGCGCCGCGCAAGGTGAGGACCATGGTGGTCAAGTCAGACGGTTCGTTGGTGCCGCGTGAGGATCCGGCGCCTGCGGCACCGCAAGTGGCAGCCGCTGAGCCGGCCGACCCGGCGCCGCAGCAAGTTACCCCGTCGTCCCAGGCCGATGCGGACCAGACCGGCACCGTGACGCCCGCCACCGCCCAGGCAGACGACGAGCCGGCCCTCAAGCCGGCAGCCAAACCGGCCGCGGCGCCCAAGGCCGAGGCCAAGGCCCAATCGGCAAACACGCCTGCCAAGGTTCCGGTCGCGCCGCAGCGCCCGTCCGACCAGCCGGTTGATGTCGTCGGCGAGGTCAAGCCCGACCAGGTTGCATCCATCGATCCGGGATCAACCGCGACCGGCGGTGGTTCGTGGTCGATGCAGATCGCTTCGCAGCCGACGGTCGAAAGCGCCCAGTCCAGCTACCAGGATCTGCAGCGCCGCTACGGCAGCGTGCTTTCCGGCCGCACCGCCAACATAGTCAAGGCGGAGATTGCCGGCAAAGGCACGTTCTACCGTGTGCGCGTTCCGGCGAAGTCGCGCAACGACGCGATCAACCTGTGCACCAGCTACAAGGCTGCCGGCGGCAATTGCTTCGTCTCGCGCTAGCAACTGAAGTCAACCAATCAAAGCCGGCGCGGTCTCAGACCGCGCCGGCTTTTTCATGTGGATGAGATCTGTCTTCAAGCGCATGCGGCGGGGGACGATTCCCTTTGACCGCGCGAAGCCCTAAACTCCCGTCATGACCGAATCAAAATCCATGATCCTCGGCTGTGCCGGGAAATCGCTCACTCGCGAAGAAATCAATTTCTATCGCAACGAATGCCCGTGGGCCTTCATCCTGTTTGCGCGCAACATCGGCGAGACCGAGCAGATCCGCGATCTGGTCGCCGAGATGCGCGACTGTATCGGGCGTCCGGACGCGCTGGTGTTCATCGACCAGGAAGGCGGCCGGGTGCAACGCCTGCGGCCGCCATTGGCGCCGAATTATCCTGCCGGTGGCGCACTCGGCGCGCTGTGGCGCGACGATCACGATGCCGGCGCCCGCGCGGCCTGGCTGATGGCGCGACTGCATGCCTTCGACCTGCTGCGCTACGGCATCACGGCGGATTGCCTGCCGGTGCTCGACGTGCCGATCGAAGGCGCCAGCGACGTCATCGGCGCGCGTGCCTATGGCAAGGAGCCGCGACCGGTGATCGAACTCGGCCGTGCTGCCGCAGAAGGGCTGATGTCGGGCGGCGTGCTGCCTGTGATGAAGCATATTCCCGGCCATGGGCGCGCCCTTGCCGACACGCATTTCGAATTGCCGACGGTGAATGCGTCGCTCAGCGATCTGCAACGGCATGATTTCGCCCCGTTCCGGGAGCTCAACCATCTGCCCATGGCGATGACGGCGCATGTCGTCTACAGCGCCATCGACCCCAAGAACCCGGCGACGACCTCCGGCAAGGTCATCGACGAGATCATCCGTCGTGAAATCGGCTTCGACGGACTGCTGATGAGCGACGACACCTCGATGAAGGCACTTTCTGGGGATTTCCCGACAAAGGCGGCCTCGATCCTTGCGGCGGGCTGCGATCTGGTCCTTCACTGCAACGGTGTTTTCGAGGAAATGGCCGGCATCGCGTCGCGCACCACGGGGCTTGAGGGCAAGTCGCTGGAGCGCGCAAGACGGGCGCTGACCTATATCAAGAAACGCGACGCGGCTGAAGAAACCGAGATACGCGCAGAATTCGCCACCTATTTCGATGCGGTGGCCTGACAAAGGAAGCGAGAGAAAGTGGCGGAAACATTGGAAAGCAAGGCCGCGAAGGCCGCACCGATGGACCGTCTGTGGGCCGAGAACGACGATTCCCGCGTCACCGGCGATCCGTCGCTGGTCGTCGACGTGGCCGGCTTCGAAGGTCCTCTCGATCTGCTGCTGCATCTTGCCCGCACCCAGAAGGTCGATCTGGCGCGGATCTCGATCCTGGCGCTGGTCGAGCAATATCTGACCTTTGTCGAGACGGCGAGGGCGCTCAGGCTCGAGCTTGCCGCCGACTATCTGGTGATGGCCGCGTGGCTAGCCTTCCTCAAGTCGAAGCTGCTCATCCCCAAGCAGCCGGGCGACGAGGGCGAAAGCGGCGAGGAACTGGCGGCGGTGCTGCAGTTCCGGCTGAAGCGGCTGGAGGCGATGCGCGACGCCTCGGCGCGTCTGGTCAACCGCAACCGGCTTGGCCGCGACGTGTTCGCGCGCGGCATGCCGGAAATGGTCATCATCGAAAAGCGCAACGCCTATTCGGCCTCGCTCTACGATCTTTTGACCGCCTACGCCCAGCAGCGGCAGAAGCAGGCGATCAACAATGTGACGATCGCCAGGCGCGGTGTCTGGTCGCTCAAGGACGCGCGCGACATCCTGACCCGGCTGGTCGGCGCGGTGCGCGACTGGACGGCGCTGGAGAGTTTTCTGATCGAGTACATGACCAGCCCCGAGGAGCGGCGCACGGCGATCGCCAGTTCGTTTGCCGCCACGCTGGAACTGGTGCGCGAAGGCAAGATGGACATGCGGCAGGACGACGTGTTCGCGCCGATCTACCTGCGCGGCCGCGCACAGGCAATCAAGGCAGTCGAGGTGGCATCATGAGCGAGCGCGCCAACGCTTCGGTTATCCCGTTCAAGGTCGATGATGAAACGGAAGGGGAGTTGTTTCCCCAGGAACCAGCCGAGCAGGTCCAGAACCCGGCCGAGCGCCTCTATATGGCGGAAGCCGTGCGCATGGCCGAGGCGATCGTGTTCGCCAGCGCTGAGCCGGTCAGCGAAAAGCAGCTTGCGGCACGGCTTCCAGATGGCATCAACATCGCCCTGGCCATGGCCGACCTGCAGCAGATCTATGCGCGGCGCGGTGTCAATCTGGTGCGCGTCGGCGACGCCTGGGCGTTCCGCACCGCCGGCGACCTGGCCTTCCTGATGAGCCGCGACACGGTGCAGCAGCGCAAGCTGTCGCGCGCGGCGCTCGAAGTGCTGGCGATCATCGCCTACCACCAGCCGGTGACGCGCGCCGAGATCGAGGACATCAGAGGCGTCGAAACTTCGAAAGGCACGCTCGACACCCTGCTGGAAACGGAATGGGTGCGCATGCGCGGCCGACGCAAAACGCCGGGACGCCCTGTCACCTATGGCACGACCGAGACCTTCCTCGACCATTTCGCGTTGGAGGAAATCCGCGATCTTCCCGGCATGGAGGAACTGAAAGGGGCAGGGCTGCTTTCGGGCCGCATGCCGTCGAATTTCTCCATTCCACAGCCGCCGGCCGATCCCGATGCGCTGGCCGACGACGAGGATGCGCTGACCGACATCGACCTCGAGGAACTCGGCCTGCTGACGCCGCGCGTCACGGAAGATTGACTGGCAATCGCGGCCAATCTGTCGAGGATGCGCGGATTCGTAGCGGGCCATCACGCCGAAAATGCGTGACATCCGCCACCCTTTCATAAACTCTGTCGCAGTTGTGTTTGAATCCCAACGCGAAAACGCATAGATCATCGCCAGGGAAAACATTCGAGAGAGATTTGCTATGGGTTCATTTTCGATTTGGCACTGGATGATCGTGCTCGTGATCGTGCTGCTGGTGTTCGGCCGCGGCAAGATCCCTGAGCTGATGGGTGACATGGCCAAGGGCATCAAGAGCTTCAAGAAGGGCATGGCGGACGACGACGTTGCCGAAGACAAGCGCACCGTCGAACACCGCGCCGACGAGACCGTTTCGGCCGCGAAGGAAAAAGCCAGCAAGAGCTGAGCCAAAGGTTCTAGTCGGAACAGAGTGCCATGTTTGAAGTCGGCTGGACCGAAATGCTGGTCATCGCGATCGTCATGATCGTGGTCGTCGGGCCCAAGGATTTGCCCAATATGCTGCGCACCTTCGGCCGCACGACGGCGAAGCTGCGTGCGATGGCAGCCGACTTCCAGAAGCAGTTCAACGAGGCGCTGAAGGAAGCCGAGCTCGACGACGTCAAGAAGTCGGTCGACGAGCTCAGGGGCCTCAGCCCGATGTCCGAGATCAGGAAGCAGCTCAATCCGTTCGAGCAGGCGGCGGCCGATGTGCGCTCCGGCGTCGACGCCGTGATGAAACCTAAGCCGGCAGATGATCCGACAGCGCCAGCCGCTTCGACGCCGCAGGCGGCCGAGCCGTTGAAGAACGGCGCGACAACCATGCCTGGCGTCAGCGGGCCGGAAGCCGCACCAGAAGCGCCGATTTTCCCGGCAATGACCGATGAATCGGTGGTGACCGCGTCAGTGCCGGCCGAACCGGTTGTCGCGGCGAAGGCCTCGGCGGTGAAGAAAGTGGCCAAGGCTGCGCCGGCAAAAGCGGCTGCGAAAGCGCCTGCCAAGGCGTCGGCAAATGGCACGATGGCTTCCGCGCCGGCAAAGGCGGCGACCGCCAAGGCCGCACCTGCGTCCAAGGCGGCGGCAACGCCTGAAAAGGCTACGAAGCCCGCTGCAACAAAGGCGGTCGCGACCAAGCCGATCGTTACCAAGCCAATCGTTACCAAGCCAATCGTTACCAAGACTGAGACGAAAGCTGAACCGAAGCCTGCCGCGGCGAAGAAGCCGGCGGCCAAGAAGACGGCTGGAGCCGCCAAGTGAGCGTTTCGGACAAGGAAAGAGACGAGATCGAGAAATCGTCGGCGCCGCTGATGGAGCATCTGATCGAGCTGCGCCGGCGGCTGATCTGGTCGCTGGGCGGCTTCTTCGTCGCCTTCCTGGTCTGCTTCTTCTTCGCCAAGAGGCTTTTCAACCTTCTGGTCGTCCCGTTCAAATGGGCGACGAAGTGGGCCGGGCTCGATCCGCACAAGGTCGAGCTGATCTACACCGCGCCGCAGGAATTCTTCTTCACCCAGGTCAAGCTCGCCATGTTCGGCGGCATGGTCATCGCCTTTCCGCTGATCGCCACGCAGATCTACAAGTTCATCGCGCCCGGCCTCTACAAGAACGAACGCAACGCCTTCCTGCCGTTCCTGATCGCATCGCCGGTCTTGTTCCTGATGGGCGCATCGCTGGTCTATTTCTTCTTCACGCCGATGGTGATGTGGTTCTTCCTCGCCATGCAGCAGGCCGGCACTGACGATCAGGTGCAGATCTCGCTGCTGCCGAAAGTGTCGGAATATCTCAGCCTGATCATGACGCTGATCTTCTCCTTCGGCCTGGTGTTCCAGCTGCCGGTGGTGACCAGCCTTATGACGCGCGTCGGCATGCTGTCGTCGAAGGCGCTGGCCGAAAAGCGCAAATGGGCGATCGTCATTGCCTTCGTCGTCGCGGCGGTGCTGACGCCGCCCGACCCGATGAGCCAGATCGGCTTGGCCATTCCGACGATCCTGCTCTACGAGGTCTCCATCTGGGCTGCGCGGCTGATAGAGCGCGATCAGGAAAAGCAGCGAGTGGCGCGCGAGAAGCAGGACGCGGCCGAAGAGGTGGCCGAAAAGCCGGCGGACGTGTCCTCCACATAGGCCATGACGCGGCGCCCCCGCCGGGGGCGGCGGGCTCGGACTCGATTGCTTTGTGACGGCAATTATGCTATTGATTTAAGTATGGTGCTGATTTGCGCCAGCGACCCGCCGCAGAGGCGGGTTTTCTATTTTCAGGCTCTCGCGCCATCCCCGGTAAAGCGCGCTAAAGCGAGCTCGCAGCCCTGGCTTCATCACGCCCGATCTTGCATCGATCAACGATGCGGTTTACGCCCTCTGGCTGAAACGCATCGCTATCAAAGCGATGCGTTTCAGTTTTTGTTTTAAGCGTGTCGTTGTCCCAAAACCGCTGCGCACTTTTGGGCGACATGCTACCCAGGAGCGTTCAAACATGCTTGACATCAAATGGATTCGCGACAACCCGAAGGTCCTTGTCGAGGCGCTGGTGAAGCGCTCGTGGTCGGCCGGTGAGGCGCAGTCCACGGTCGACGGGCTGATCGCCTCGGACGAGGCGCGGCGCGAACACGTCACCGAGCTGCAGACCAAGCAGGAGCGCCGCAACGCCGCGTCGAAGGAGATCGGCAACGCCATGCGCTCGGGCGATGCGGCGCTTGCCGAAAGGCTGAAAGCCGAAGTCGGCGAGATCAAGATTTTCATCCAGAATGGCGAGGCGCGTGAACGCGAGCTCGACAAGGCGCTGAACGACGCTCTGGCGGTGTTGCCCAACGTGCCGTTCGACGATGTGCCGGTCGGCAAGGACGAGCACGACAATGTCGTCAAGCATATCGTCGGCAAGCTGCCGACGCGTCCGAACTGGGTGAAGGAGCATTTCGAGATCGGCGAAGCGCTCGGCATGATGGATTTCGAGCGCGCGGCGAAGCTTTCAGGTTCGCGCTTCACAGTGCTGAAGAGCGGACTGGCGCGGATGGAACGGGCCCTCGGCCAGTTCATGCTCGACCTCCACACGACCGAGCATGGCTATGAGGAAGTCGTCCCGCCATTGATGGTCAAGGACGACGTTCTTTTCGGCACCAACCAGCTACCGAAATTCGAGGAGGATCTGTTCTTCGCGCCGCACGGTGAGGGCAGGCTTGGCCTGATCCCCACAGCCGAAGTGCCTCTCACCAATCTCGTGCGCGAAGAAATCACAGCGCATGAAAAACTGCCGCTGCGCTATACCGCACTGACGCCGTGCTTCCGGTCGGAAGCAGGCTCGGCCGGGCGCGACACGCGTGGCATGCTGCGCCAGCACCAGTTCTACAAGGTCGAGCTGGTTTCGATCACCGACCAGGAATCGTCGCTCGCCGAGCACGAGCGGATGACGCAATGCGCCGAGGAAGTGCTGAAGCGGCTCGGGCTGCCGTTCCGCACCATGACGCTGTGCACCGGCGACATGGGCTTTGGCGCGCGCAAGACCTATGACATCGAGGTCTGGCTGCCCGGCCAGAATGCCTATCGCGAGATTTCGTCCTGCTCGGTGTGCGGCGATTTCCAGGCGCGCCGCATGGACGCCCGCTACAAGGACAAGGACGGCAAGGGCAACCGCTTCGTCCATACGCTCAACGGTTCGGGCACCGCGGTCGGCCGCGCGCTCATAGCCGTCATCGAAAACTACCAGAATGAGGATGGCAGCGTAACCATTCCTGAAGTGCTGCGGCCTTACATGGGTGGCCGGGAAAAGATCGAATCGAAATAATGCGCATCCTGCTGACCAATGACGACGGCATTCATGCCGAGGGCCTGGCGTCGCTCGAACGGGTTGCGCGCACGCTGTCCGACGATGTCTGGGTGGTGGCGCCTGAGCAGGACCAGTCCGGTTATGCGCATTCGCTCTCGATCTCGGAGCCACTGCGGCTGCGCAAGATCGGCGAGAAGCATTTTGCCGTGCGCGGCACGCCGACCGATTGCGTCATCATGGGCGTCAAGAAGATCCTGCCTGGCGCCCCCGACCTGATCCTGTCCGGCATCAATTCTGGCGCCAACATCGCCGACGACGTCACTTATTCGGGAACGGTCGCCGGCGCCATGGAGGGCGCGCTGCTCGGCATCCGCTCGATCGCGCTCAGCCAGGGCTACAGCTATGTCGGCGAGGATCGGGTCGTTCCCTACGAGACGACCGAAGCGCTGGCGCCGGCATTGCTGCGGAAACTGGTGGCGACGCCGCTGCCGGACGGGGTGCTGCTCAACGTCAATTTTCCGAACTGCCTCCCCGAAGAAGTTGCCGGCACGGTAGTGACCTCACAAGGCAAGCTCGTGCACAGCCTGTGGGTCGACGAGCGCCGCGACGGGCGCGGCCTGCCCTACTACTGGCTGCGTTTCGGCCGCGAGCCGGTCGAAGGCAAGCGAGGCACCGATCTCCATGCGTTGCGCAACAGGCTGGTGTCGGTGACGCCATTGCAGCTCGACCTCACCGCGCATGAAATCCGTGACCAACTGAGCAAGGCGCTTGCATGAACCAGGGCCTCACAACCGACGACCGCGAAGGTTTTGCTGCCTTTCTGCTGCGTTTGCGCGGCAGGGGGACGGTGCCGAAGGCGCTGATCGCGGCCTTCGAGGCGACACCGCGGCGCGGTTTCCTTGGCGCCCAGTTCCATCCGATCGCCTGGTCGGACCGCATGCTGCCGATCGAATGCGGCGAGGCGATCGAAGGTGCCGACCTGCAGGCGGCGGTGATCTCAGCCCTCGCCATCGAGCAGGGCAACCGCGTGCTCGAGATCGGCACCGGCTCGGGCTACACGGCGGCGGTGATGTCGCGGCTGGCGGCGCGGGTCGTCACCACCGACCGCTACAAGACGCTTGTCGAGCAGGCCAGGCAGCGCTTCGAGGCGCTCGGCATCGGCAATGTCATCGTGCGCCAGGCGGACGGATCCGGCGGCCTGCCGAACGAAGGGCCGTTCGATCGCATCGTCGCCTGGGCAGCCTTCGACAGCCTGCCGCGCTTCCTGCTCGACCAACTGTCGAGCGGCGGCATCGTCATCGCCCCGATCGGACCCGAAGAGGGCGAACAGGTGCTGGCCAAGCTGACCAAGGTCGGCAGCCGGTTCGAACGCGAAGACATCGGCCTCGTGCGCCTGCAGCCGATCCTGCGCAGCGTCGCCGCCGTCATTTAGAGTGATATTCTATGCCGTGCCGGCCTGCGAATTGTGAGCCCGGAAACCGCTGCATTCGGTTCGGCGAGTCGACTTGGCCAGCCCGGCCTGAGCATAGCTTCGGCACTCTGCAAGCGATCTCAAATATTTTAAGAAAATTCGCATCGGATTCTATGGGGTTAACCGACGAGTAACATTAACGCGCTTTAATCATGCCTAGTTTGTACCGGGTATGTGCGGGTTAGTGCGATGCAACTCAGTGTTTTGAAGACAAACGGACGCAACCTGATGCGTGGTTGTGCCGTACTCATGGTCGCAGGCGCTGCGGCAGGGTGCAGCTCCCAGGCCTCACGCTTCAACAGCGTCGATGACGTCTTTACCTCGTCGACCAACAATCAGCGCGCCATCATCAACAAGCAGGACGCCGTGCAGGCCTATCCGGGCGATGTCGAGGCCGCTCCGGTCGACGGCAGCCATACGCAGTCGGTCAGCCGCTCCAGTCTCGAACCTGTCTCAACACGGCCCCTGCCTCCGCCCGTTGCCCAGGCACAGCCGGCTCCGGCACTCGCGCCTGCCGCAAAGCCGGTACGCACCGCATTGGCCCCGGCGCCGCATGTCGACCGGACCACGACCGGCACCGTCGCTCCGGCGGCATCGCCGTTCAAGGTCGCGCAGCCCGACGCACCGCGCGTGGCTGCGGCCGGCACGCCGCATGCAACCGAGATCGTCGTCAGGGACGGCGAAACGATTTCCGGCCTGGCGCAGCACTACAAGGTGCCGGCCGACGTGATCATGAAGGTCAACGGGTTGAGCCCGACCAAGGGGCTGAAGACCGGCCAGAAGCTGGTCATCCCGGCCTATGCATACTCCAGCAAATCGGAAGCGAAAGTCGCCGACGCCAAGCCGGTGAAAAACGGCAAGCACGACCTGCCGGCCACTGCGCCGGACAAGGTCGCCGTCCTGCCGCAGCAGCCGAAGCTTAAAGAGGGCAAGTCCGCCGCTCAGGTCGATACTTCGGCCGCCGCAAGCCAGCCCAAGGACCCCAAGCCGCAGATGGCCGCGGCCAAGGCGACCGGCGCTGCCGGCACCTACACGGTCCAGTCGGGCGACACGCTTTCTTCGATCGCCAGGAAGACTGGTGTCGGCACCGTTGCGCTGAAGCAGGCCAACGGCATGAAGGACGGCTTGCTCAAGATCGGCCAGACCTTGAAGGTGCCGGCCGGCGGAACCGCGACCGTCGCCAGCGCCAAGCCGGCGAAGATCGATCCGGTGACAACGGCGACCACGCAGCCCGCGGCAAAGACGACGCCATCGGAAACGCTGGCGTCCTACACGCCGCCGAAGAAAGATTCGAAGGTCATCCAGCAGGCCGAAGACGACGACGCGGTTGCACCGGATGCAACCGGCATCGGCAAGATGCGCTGGCCGGTGCGCGGCCGCGTGATCTCCGGCTTCGGCTCCGGCAAGGACGGTGTCGACATCGCCGTGCCGACGGGAACGCCGGTCAAGGCGGCCGAGAACGGCGTCGTCATCTATGCCGGCGATGGCCTCAAGGAATTCGGCAACACGGTGCTGGTGCGCCATGAGAACGGCCTGGTCACCGTCTACGGCCATGCCAGCTCGATCGAGGTGCAGCGCGGCCAGAAGGTCAAGCGCGGCCAGGAAATCGCGCTGTCGGGCATGAGCGGCACGACGGACTCGCCGAAGCTGCACTTCGAAGTGCGCAAGAACTCCGCCCCGGTCGACCCCTCTGGCTATCTCGAATAGTCGGGCTGTCTCGAATAGAACAAGAAAGCGATTTTGCGGGCCGTCTGACCTCCAGTCCGGCCCGCCGGCTCAGCCCGCTCCGCAAGGAGCGGGCTTTTTCAGTCGCTTTTCTCCGACCCTAATCCTTGAGCGGCTTGCCGAGTCGTCCAGCCAGGTCCTGGGTGAACTGCCAGGCGACACGGCCCGAGCGGCTGCCACGCGTCGTCGCCCATTCCAGCGCTTCGGCGCGCAACGTCTCGGGATCGACGGAAAGATCGTGATGGCGGACATAGCCGTCGATCATGTCGAGATATTCGTCCTGCGAACATTTGTGGAAGCCGAGCCATAGGCCGAACCGGTCTGAGAGCGAGACCTTCTCCTCGACCGCTTCGGACGGGTTGATGGCGGTCGAGCGCTCGTTGTCGATCATGTCGCGCGGCAAGAGATGACGGCGGTTCGAGGTGGCGTAGAAGATGACGTTGGCCGGGCGGCCCTCGACGCCGCCTTCGAGCGCTGCCTTCAGCGACTTGTAGGAGGTATCGTCGTGGTCGAAGGAGAGGTCGTCGCAAAACAGGATGAAGCGGAAGGGGGCTGACTTCAGCAGTCCCATCAGCTTCGGCAGCGTGTCGATGTCCTCGCGGTGGATTTCGATCAGCTTCAGCGGCAGGTCGGACTTGGCCCTGGCGTTGATCTCCGCATGCACGGCCTTGACCAGCGACGATTTGCCCATGCCGCGCGCGCCCCACAACAACACGTTGTTGGCTGCGTAGCCGGCAGCGAAGCGTTCGGTGTTGTCGACAAGGATATCGCGGACGCGGTCGACGCCACGGATCAGGCCGATGTCGACGCGGTTGACCTTCCGCACCGGCTCCAGATAGCCGGGATCGGCCTGCCAGACGAAGCAGTCGGCCCCGCCGATGTCCGTTTCAGGCACCGGCGGCGGGGCGAGGCGGCTAACCGCCTCGATCAGGCTGTCGAGCTTCTTGTTGAGGGCGTCAATGCTGCTGTCGGTCATGTCGGTCTTTTGTTTTTCGCGTTTTGAAGTGGGGGGCGTGCCGATTCCGTCGGGTTCGAAACCGGTTGCAACCTTTTGTTCGAGCGTGATCTTTTCGGAAAACCGGCTCGTGCTGTTCGCGATCATGCTCTAACACGGCTCAACAGGCCGGAAAAGCAGCCGATTTGGCCGGCCACGCAGTTGCATTGACAACTTTACCGACTATATTCCGGCCAAATTTCAAGGGGCCGCCAAACTCCACAGGACGGTTGGCGGCTGTTTTCAAAATTCAGGAGTACCTCGATGTTCGTGACACCGGCATACGCCCAAGGCATCGGCGGCGCCTCTCCCGATATGTTCATCAGCATTTTGCCGTTTGTCCTGATTTTCGTGATCATGTATTTTCTGATCATCCGGCCGCAGCGCACGCAGCTGAAGAAGCGCGGCGAGATGCTGGCCGCGGTTCGTCGCGGCGACACGGTCGTCACTGGCGGCGGCTTCGTCGGCAAGGTGACCAAGGTGATCGACGACAACGAACTCGAGATCGACCTCGGCGGTGGCACCAAGGTGACCGCACTGCGTTCGACGATCGCCGACGTGCGCGTCAAGGGCGAGCCCGTGGCGAACCAGAACGCCAAGAAATAACCGAATTTCAGGCGGAGCGATCCGCGGACACGCTCTGACGGACGACGCCATATGCTGTATTTCTCGCGCTTCAAGATGATCCTGATCTGGGTGGCCGTGGCCATCACAGTGATCCTCGCCGCGCCCAACCTGTTTCCTGCCAGCACCTTGGCCAAGCTTCCCGACTGGGTGCCGAAGCGGCAGATGACGCTCGGCCTCGATCTGCAGGGCGGCTCGCACATCCTGCTGGAGATGAACCAGAACGATCTGATCAAGGATCGGCTGGAGACGACGCGCGACGAAATCCGCACACTGCTGCGTGACGCCAAGATCGGCTATACCGGCCTTGCCGGAACGGGGCGGACCTTGCAGGTCCGCATCACCGATCCTGCCCAGCTCGATGCCGCCAAGAAAGCGCTGAAGTCGCTGACCGATCCGGTCGCTGCCGGCCTGTTTACCGGCGGCTCCATCCAGGAAATGACGCTCGACGATTCCGGGCCCGGCCTGCTCAAGTTCAACGTCACCGACGCCGGCATCAAATACCGCACATCGACAGCCCTGACGCAGTCGATCGAGGTGGTCGAGCGCCGCGTCAACGAACTCGGCACGACCGAACCCATCGTGCAGCGGCAGGGCGACGACCGTATCCTTGTCCAGGTGCCGGGCCTTCAGGACCCGCAAAGGCTGAAGGAAATCCTCGGCCAGACCGCCAAGCTGACGTTCCAGATGGTCGACCAGTCGATGCCGGTGCAGGACGCGCTCAATGGGCGCCCGCCTGCCGGCTCTTCGGTGCTGTATTCGCAGGATGATCCGCCGGTTCCCTATCTGATCGAAAACCGCGTCATCGTTTCGGGTGAAAATCTCGTCGATGCCCAGGCGACATACAATTCGCAGAATAACGAGCCGGTGGTTTCATTCCGCTTCGATTCGAAGGGCGCGGCGCGCTTCGGCCAGGCCACGGCACAGAATGTAGGCAAGCTGTTTGCCATCATCCTCGACAATCAGGTGATTTCGGCGCCGCAGATCCGCGAGCCGATCCTCGGCGGCACCGGCCAGATCTCGGGTAATTTCACCGCCCAGAGCGCCAACGACCTCGCCGTGCTGCTGCGCGCCGGCGCATTGCCCGCGACGCTGACGGTAATCGAAGAGCGTACCGTTGGTCCGGGGCTCGGCCAGGATTCCATCCATGCCGGCAAGGTCGCCGGCATCATCGGCTCGGTCCTCGTCGTGGCCTTCATGTTCGTTGCCTACGGCTTCCTTGGCTTCCTCGCCAACATCGCGCTGGCGGTGCACGTGGCGATGATCGTCGGGCTGCTGTCGCTGCTCGGCGCGACGCTGACCTTGCCGGGTATCGCCGGTATCGTGCTGACCATCGGCATGGCCGTCGATTCCAACGTGCTGATCTACGAACGTATTCGCGAGGAGCGACGCGCCGGCCGCTCGGTGATCCAGGCGATCGACACCGGCTTCTCGAAGGCGCTGGCGACCATCGTCGATTCCAACGTCACATCGCTGATCGCCACCGTGGTGTTGTTCTATCTCGGCACCGGGCCGGTGAAGGGCTTTGCCATCACCTACGCCATCGGCATTCTGACCACGGTCTTCACCGCCTTCACCTTCACCCGGATGCTGGTCTCGATCTGGTTGCGACGCGCGCGGCCGAAGGAGTTGCCTCACGCGCCGGTGACCTTCGTCAAGCCTGGGACGAAAATTCCGTTCATGGGCATCCGTCGCTGGACGTTCACGCTGTCGAGCGCGCTTTCGATACTGTCCGTGGTGACGTTCATGACCGTCGGCATCAACTACGGCATCGATTTCAAGGGCGGTTCGCTGATAGAGGTGCAGGCCAAAAGCGGCAATGCGGACATCGCCGACATCAGGGGCCGGCTGTCGGACCTCAACATCGGTGAGGTCCAGGTGCAGCAATTCGGTGCACCGAACGACGTGCTGATCCGCGTTGGCACGCAAGATGCAGGTGAAAACGCCGAGCAGACTGTGATCGACAAGGTGCGTGGCGAGCTGCAGGACAATTATGATTTTCGCCGCGTCGAAGTGGTGGGGCCGACGGTGTCCGGAGAATTGGCCAAGCAAGGCACGATTGCCATGCTGGTCGCGCTGGTCGGCATCCTGATCTATGTCTGGTTCCGCTTCGAATGGCAGTTCGCTGTCGGCGCCATCGTCGCCACCGTGCACGACGTTGTCATGACGCTTGGCTTCTTCGTCATCACCGGGCTTGAATTCAACCAGTCGTCGCTGGCGGCGATCCTGACCATCATCGGCTATTCGCTGAACGACACCATCGTCGTCTATGACCGCGTTCGCGAGGATCTCAGAAAATACAAGAAGATGCCGCTGCCGCAGCTCTTGAACAATGCCATCAATGAGACGCTGTCGAGAACGACACTGACCTCGGTGACGACCAGCTTGGCATTGCTGGCGCTGGTGCTGTTCGGCGGCGAGGTTATCCGCTCCTTCACGCTGGCGATGCTGTTCGGCGTCGTGTTCGGCACCTATTCGTCGATCTTCATCGCCGCGCCGCTGCTCATCCTGTTCAAGTTGCGGCCGCAGGCCTCGACCTCGGATGAGGAGAAGCCGCTCGGCGGCGGCAAGGCGGTCGCGACCTGACGCGCGGCCCCGAAGGGGTGACAAAACGGTGACCGGCAAAGGCATCGTCATCCGTGAGGCGCATTTCCCCGGCCGCGCGCCGATCGAAGCCTATGGCAATGGCGGGTTCCGCTTCGCCGACATGTCGCATCGCGGCTCGCTGCTCTGTCTGCCATCCGGCATCCATGGCTGGGAACCGGCTGATCCCGCGGCGCTGACGGTGGCGGATTTTGACAGGCTGCTGGCTGAAGCCGACAAGATCGAGATCCTGGTGGTCGGCATGGGCAGGGATCTCAGGCCATTGCCGTCGGCACTGCGAGCCGCGCTGAAGGCGGCGGGCATTGCGTCCGATCCGATGTCGACGGGTGCCGCGGTGCGGACCTACAATGTCCTTTTGGCGGAAGACCGCGCCGTGGCCGCCGCGCTCATCGCCGTCGATTGACATGTCTGAGAATGCCAAAATCGTCGTGGATGCGGTGCGCGCCGCCGATCACGACCGCTATCTCACCGCGCTCTATGCGCCGGCCGACAAGCGCGACGCGCTGTTTTCGCTCTATGCCTTCAATGCCGAGATCGCAGGCATTCGCGATCGCATCCACGAGGCGTTGCCGGGCGAAGTGCGGCTGCAATGGTGGCGCGATGTCATTGCCGCTGAAGATGACGGCGCAAGCATCGGCCACCCCGTTGCCGACGCGCTGAAGGCGACGATTTCCGCTTTCCGCCTGCCGAAACCGGCCTTCGACAACATGCTCGAAGCGCGCATTTTCGACCTCTACGACGATCCGATGCCGTCGCGCACCGATCTGGAAGGCTATTGCGGCGAGACGGCAGCCGCACTTATCCAGCTTGCGGCGATGGTGCTCGATCCCGTCGCGGCGTCACGGTTTGCCGAGCTGGCGGGTAGGGCAGGCTGTGCGCAGGCGATGACCGGCCTGCTGCTTCTGCTGCCGCTGCACCGCAAACGCGGGCAATGTTTTGTCCCGGCCGATATCCTGGCCGCGGCGGGATCGTCGCCGGAAGAGTTTGTTGCCGGCGATGGCGGCCCTGGCGCCAAACGCGCGGTGGCAGCGATGATGGCGCTGGCGCGCGACCATCTTTCCGCCTTCGAGCAAGGCGCGTCTGCTCTGCCGGTTTCGTTGCATCAGGCATTTCTGCCGCTGGCCCTGTCGCGTGCCTATCTCAGGAAAATGGAGAGTGGTTCGCCGCTCGATGGCGTGGCGCGGCTGTCGGCTTTGCACAGGCATTGGCTGCTGCTGCGTCGCGCGAGCAAGGGCTGGTCGGCACTTTGACGTAAACGTCAATCGTGTTAAGGAGTCCCCGGCCAAACTGTTGCCAGAGACGACAGACCGGCCGGAGGAGATACCCATCCATGAGCTTGCCTTTGCTGGTCGCGATTGTCGCCCTTGGCATTGCGCTGTCGGTCGCCTCCGTACATTTCACCGGTGGCAGCAGGACCGCCACGCTTGCTGGCGCGGACCAGGCGCTGAGCCGTTTCGCCGAGGATTTTCCCGACGAGGTGGCTGCGGCAGTTCGCCTGACGGCTGATGCCGGGACGGCGTTCCTGGATCTCGGGCGAGGGCGCACTGGCATCGTTCACAGCGTTGGCGACTGTTTTTTGACCCGCATCGTCACATCTCGGGACGTCACGGCTTTGACTGCCGGCGACGCAGACACGGTCTCGTTTCGGCTAGCCGACTTCACCTGGAAGGGCGGTCGCTTTCGCTTTGCCAGCGCAACAGATGCGCAAGGCTTGCTGAAAGCGCTTGAGCCGCGACATTCAAATTCCGCTGGGGAGGCGACGTGATGGACAGCTACAACTTTCCGCAGGTCACCCAACTGGCCATCCCGTTCTTCGTTGCCGCGATCCTGATCGAGCTTTGGCTGGTGCGCAGCGGCCGCGCCAACGGCTCGTTCGAGACGCGCGACACGTTGACCAGCCTGATGATGGGCACCGGCAATGTCGTCGCTGGGCTGCTGCTTGGCGTGGTGTCCTACTGGGCGCTGCTGTGGCTGTGGCAGTTCCGCGTGTTCAATCTCGGCCTGTCGGTCTGGGTGTTGCTGGCCGCCTTCTTGCTCGATGACCTGCGCTACTATGTCTACCACCGCATCGCGCACAGGGTGCGCTGGGTTTGGGCCGAGCACGTCAACCACCACTCAAGCCAGCACTACAATCTGTCGACGGCGCTGAGACAAAGCTGGACCAGCCTGTTCACCTTCATGTTCGTGCTGCAGGCGCCGCTGGTGATGCTTGGCTTCCATCCGGCGGTGATAGCCTTCACCTTCGGCTTCAATCTGGTCTGGCAGTTCTGGATCCACACCGAGACGATCGGCAAGATGTGGGGCTGGTTCGAATTGGTCGTCAACACGCCGTCGCACCACCGTGTCCACCACGCCACCAATCCGCGTTATCTCGACGCCAATTATGCCGGCACGCTGATCATCTGGGATCGCCTGTTCGGCAGTTTCGTCGAGGAGCTGGAAGAGGACCGACCGCGCTACGGCATCGTCAAGAACCTTGGCACCTTCAATCCGCTGAAAGTGGCGTTCCACGAATGGATCGGCATGTTCAGGGATGCCCTTGCACCGGGGCTGACCTTGAGCGATCGGCTGAACTACCTGATCAAGCCGCCGGGCTGGAGCCATGACGGCTCGCGCGAAACCTCGGAGAGCCTGAAAGCCGCCTATGTCAGGCGGAATCCGGGCGAAGCCGGCAAGCCGGGCTTGCCGGAAGCGAGTGTCGAGTCGGCCGAGTAGTGAAGTAAACTACGACCTGGTGTCAATTTGACAGCATGATGGCTTGGCACTATTTTTGGCATCCTAGTATTTGGGGGTGGTGATCATGCTTCGTCTTGTATCCACTTGCTTTTTTCTGCTCGCCACAACATTGACTTACGCGGCGCCAGCCATCGACTGGCGGGTCAAGCATCCTTTCCGGTATTTCACCGAAACCACCGATTTCGATATGCAGCGGGAAGCCATGGCCGAGGTCATGACAACCCATGGCGGCACCTTCACCGCTACGGCTGTTTCCGATCTCGAACGGCTGCTCAACGATCCGCGCTGGCTACGTGAGTGGTACAAACAGGACGCCACGCTCTATCCAAATCCCAAGCGCGCGGGTCGGCCCGAACGCGGCTGGGCCAACCCTGTCAATCTTCGCCGCTCCACCTGCTGGGACAGCCGCGAACAGTGGCATTCGTCCTGCACCAGCGACAGTTTCGGAACCGCACTTCGGAGCGACTACGTGCGCCCGCAAGGGCACACCGTTGTCTTCAGCTTGACGGATGCGCCGGCCGGCATCTGCCGATGGCAAGCCGCGCGGCCGATTTTCATTGCCGGCCGTGGCCGGCTTTCGGCGACGGCGGAACAGCCCTGCGCCGCGCTCTTTGAAGCACGCATTCCCTTTGAACCAGATATCCCGGAAGCAGCGCGCGGTGTCGATGTGTCTGTGACCTTGCCGAATGGCATGGTGCTTTCGCAACCTGCCATCTGGGTTCGCGACCGCCTCATCGCCGGTACCGGCGACAGTTTTTCGTCGGGCGAAGGCAATCCCGATACGCCGGTCGAGATCGATCCGCTGTCAAGACGAAGACTTCTCAACATCTCCTTCGTCTATGACCCCGACACTCAAGCGATCAAATCGGTGCCAGCCTATTCGTTGCCGGTCCGCTATCAGAATGCGCCGGCCGGCTGGCTCGACCGCAAATGCCATCGTTCGGCCTATAGCTATCATCTGCGCGTCGCCTTGCAGGTCGCTCTTGCCGATCCCAAGCACAGCGCAGTGACATTTCTCGGCTTTGCCTGCTCAGGGGCCGAAGTGACGGAAGGGCTGCTTTTTCCCTATGCCGGGGTTGAGGCAGTCAACAATTCCTATTTTTCGTCGGGCGGCAAACTGCGTCGCAACTTGCCGCAGATCGATCGACTGATGATCGAACTGTGCCGCGATGATCTTCTGCGCACGCATGCAACCCGTACAGTGACTTTCGACACACCGCTCACCGACGAGCGAGGCCGCGCATTGCGCAGCGCCAAACTCCTCGACTGCAAGCCGGGGCGGTTCCTGCGGACGATCGACATGCTGATCGTGTCCATCGGTGGAAACGATGTCGGCTTCACACCGCTCATCGTGGAAGCGCTGACCAAGACAAGGCCTCCATACGCAAACGCCAACAGCAGGTTCCGCGCCGACGCCCTCGGCGCGTCAGTCATTAGAACTGTCGCGCGGATCGCCAAGGCGCATGATGTCGCCACGGCGCGAATCCGCGCAAAGGAGTTGCCGGCGCGCTTTGCCGCCTTGCGAAAGGCGCTGGCGCCGCTGCCCATCGCCAGCAACGGTGGAATGCCCAACATCGCGCTGACCGCGTTTCCCAAGATCGAATTCAACCAGGACGGAAGGCTCTGTGGCGAAGCCACGCCGCGTGAAAGGCTTGAAGGCTTCAACGTCGGTGGGGTTCTGTCGATCGACGTGCCGACGCTGCGTCCCATCAGCGATTTCGCCAACAATGTGCTTTACCCGGCGACGCGCGACGCTGCCCACGCGGGAAACTGGCATTTCGTCGATGCCCAACGTGCTGCGTTCGCCAAGCATGGGATCTGTGCGCAAAAGAGCTTGTCGAGCGGCGTCGCCGCCGCCGAGAGCCTGATGCTGCCCTACTACCATGCGGACGGGCCGCGACCGGACAAATGGTCGGAATTCGAGCCTTTTTCCGCTTATCGCGATGCCGATTTCAAGGCGTCTCGCGACACGCGTGCCTACGCGCCGCGCGAGCGCTGGTTCCGCACCATTAACGACATCTGCCTTTTCGTGCAGTCCAAGGCGAGCGGCACGCCACCGCCGCCGCAGGATTGGGCGTTGCTCGATCTGGTTGAGGTTTGCCTGGGCGGTCCGTTCCATCCGACCGCGGAAGGCCATGCCCACATCGCGGACGCGGTGTTCGCGGCAGCAACCACGATGCTCAACTTGCCACGGCCAACGGTCGCGGATGTGCGACAGCACTGAAGGGAGGAGCAGGGCTACTCGGCTGCTTCCGCTTGGGATGCCAGCCCCAGCCACTGCCGGCAATCGGCACGCGCACGTGCGGTTATCCCCTGCCGCTTGGCGACAGTCTTGTCCTTGCCGCGCAGGCGCTTGCCTTCTGACTTCGGCGCTTCCATTGGCGGGAACAGGCCGAAATTGACGTTCATCGGCTGGAAGGAGCGGTTTCCCGGTTCGTCGTCCGAAACAATGTGGCCGCCGGTGATGTGGTTGAGCAAGGCGCCGAAGGCCGTGGTGAGCGGCGGCAGCGATGGTGCCTGGCCGAGCCGCTCGGCGGCGGCGAAGCGTCCGGCTAGCAGGCCGATCGCGGCACTTTCGACATAGCCCTCGCAGCCGGTGATCTGGCCGGCGAAGCGCAGGCCGGGGCGCGACTTCAGCTGCAGCGAGGCGTCGAGCAAGGTCGGCGAGTTGATGTAGGTGTTGCGGTGCAGGCCGCCGAGGCGGGCGAAATCGGCGTTTTCCAGGCCCGGAATGGTGCGGAACACGCGCACCTGCTCGGCATGCTTCAGCTTGGTCTGAAAGCCGACCATGTTGTAGAGCGTGCCCAGCGCATTGTCTTGCCGCAGCTGGACGACGGCATAGGCCTTGACTGTTGGATTGTGCGCATTGGTCAGCCCCATCGGCTTCATCGGCCCGTAGCGCAGCGTCTCGACGCCGCGTTCGGCCATGATCTCGATCGGCAGGCAGCCGTCGAAATAGGGCGTGCCTTCCCATTGCTTGAATTCGGTTTTCTGGCCGTCGGCCAGCGCCGCCACGAAGGCGAGATATTGGTCCTTGTCCATCGGGCAATTGATGTAGTCCTTGCCGGTGCCGCCCGGTCCGACCTTGTCGTAGCGTGACTGGAACCAGCAGGTATCCATGTCGATCGTGTCGAAGTGGATGATCGGCGCGATGGCGTCGAAGAATGCCAGTGCATCGGCGCCGGTCGCCTCCGCGATCGATTGGGCAAGCGAAGGCGCGGTCAGCGGACCGGTGGCGATGATCGCCTGGTCCCAGTCCGCCGGCGGCAAGCCCGGCACTTCCTCGCGCTGGATGGTGATCAGCGGATGGCCTTCGAGCTTTTTCGTCACAGCGTCGGAGAAACCGTCGCGGTCGACGGCAAGCGCACCGCCGGCCGGCACCTGGTTGGCGTCGCCGGCGCTCATGATCAGCGAGCCGGCCAGCCGCATTTCGGCATGCAGCAGGCCGACGGCGTTGTTTTCGGCGTCGTCGGAGCGGAAGGAATTGGAGCAGACCAGCTCGGCCAGGCCATCGGTCTTGTGCGCATCGGTGCCGCGAACGGGCCGCATTTCGTGCAGGATGACGGGCACACCAGCCTCGGCTGCCTGCCAGGCGGCTTCAGAACCGGCGAGGCCGCCGCCGATGATGTGGATGGGATTTTTGCTCATGAGCGCCGGAATAATCGCTTGGAGCGGTGATTGCAATTGCCGCGCGTGGCGCAGGGCAAGCGGCTGCGGCGGAGCCAACCCCTGAAAACAACAACACCCGCCGGGGGAGGAGGTCCGGCGGGTGTCGTTTTTGGGGTCGACCCTCGGGAGGAGGTGAAGGCCGACCGTATTCGTCATCGCCGGGGAGGAGGTCGGCTTTGACGAAATCTCTTTCGCCATTTTTGAAAGGGGCGAAACCTCTGGGGCAAAATTCGTTTTGCCCCGGGGGGAACAACGCCCGCCGCGGGAGGAGGTGCGGCGGGCGCCGTTTTGTTGGTCAACCCTCGGGAGGAGGTGAAGGTTGACCGGATCCGTCAGGGTCGGGGAGGAGGTCGACCCTGGCGAAATTCTGGTTAGATCGCCCGGCGGGCTACGATCTTGATTTCGTCGCGGACGATACCGAGATCATGCAGCTGACGGTTCGAAAGGCGACCCAGCTCGGTAACCGTATCGCGATAAACGCGCCAGTTACGATAGTTGCGGATCAGGTTCATTGTCGTTCTCTTCTCAAAACTTGTTCGGACCATTCGCGGTCCGAAGAATTAGACCGCCTTGCGAGCGACGTAAGGAATGTCGCTGCGGCTGATGCCGAGGTCGGTCAGTTCACGGTTGCTCAGGCGGCTCAGCTCGGACACGGTGTCCCTGTAGCGGCGCCAGTTGCGGTAGTTGCGGATCAGGTTCATGGTAGTTCTCGTTTCGTCTTTCTTACGGATCATTCCGTTTGTGTACGAAGCATAGATAGGCGGGCCTATATCGATTTAAAAGCGCTATGGCTGCATGGCAGCAATGCAAATTGTGCAATGCAGCATTAACGCGCGTTCACGGACCTGACACAAAGAAGCCCGAATCGGAAAATGCCGTTGCGTCAACGGTTTGACCGGGTCGGCTGAAAAAAAGACCAAGCTGGGGGAGAAGCGGCATGGCGGGCTATTCGTCACGAGTGAGGTCGGATATCGCGCGCTGGCGGCAGGCCGGCCTGATCGACGCCGCGACCGCCGATTCCCTGACCCGCGACGTCGAGGCAAACGAGCGCAAATCGCTCAGCTTCGGCTCGATCCTGGCGATGATGGCTGCCTTGCTGTTCGGCGCCGCCATCCTGATTTTCGTCGCCGCCAACTGGGATGCGATCCCAAGGCTGGCGCGGGTCGCGGCACTCTTTGCCGTCATCCTTGGCGGCTACGTCGGCGGCGCGCTGTTGAAGACGCGCGACCATGCGGCGATCGGCGAGGCGCTGTGGATCGTGGCCGCGGCGGCCTTCGGCGGCTCGATCGCACTAATCGGCCAGATGTACCATCTCTCCGGCGACGAGACGTCGGCCTTGGTCACCTGGGGCGCGGGCACCGCATTGGCGGCGGTCGCGCTGCGTTCGAACCCGCTGACCGTGGCTGCGGTCGGCATCGCCGATGCCTGGCTGTTCCTGAAAGGCTTCGACTATTACAACCGCAGCGATTTTCCGCATCTCTTCGTGATCATGGCGATCGTGCTGTTTGCCGTCTCGTTCTGGACCCGCAGCCAGCCGGCGCGGCACCTGATCATCCTGTCGCTGCTGTTCTACCTAGTCCTGTTTGGCATGGATCACGCCACGCTGCAGGTGGCGATCCCCCTGGTCATCGTCTCGGCGCTGCTGTTCGCGGCCTCGGTCCTTGCGCCGGAGCCGGTCGACAGCATCGTGCAACTCGGCGGCCGCTTGCCCTTGCACGCGCTGCTCGGCTTCCTCACCGGCCTGGCAATGGTCCAGTTCGAACTGGCTGACGAAAGCACCTACAACAGCGGGTTCGCCATCGCCTCGGTGATTGCGTTGGCGGGCATCGTCGCTGCAATCGTATTGGCAGGACGGGAGAGCCGCGGGTTGCGCTGGCTTGCCTATGCCGGCTTCGCCTTCGAAATCGCCATCATCTATGTGGTGATGTTGCAATCGATGCTCGATACCGCCGGCTTCTTCCTTGCCGCCGCGGTGCTGCTCGGCATCCTTGCGATCGTCATCATCCGCATCGAAAAACGCATGAAGGGCCCAGCCACCAAGGGAGCCACGGCATGATGACCGGAAAGAGGCTGATCATCTCGGCGCTGGTGCTGGCGCTCGTCCAGATCGGATTTTTGAGCTGGATCATCGCCGGCCGGGCGGCGATCCTGCGCAACGGCAAGGAAGTGCTGCTGAAAATCGAACCCGTCGATCCGCGCGATCTCCTGCGCGGCGACTATATTATCCTTGGCTACGCGATTTCGCGGATACCGGTGAAGATGATCGCCAACGTCCCGGCCGACAAATTTTCGAGCGACGACACGCCGATCGTCGTCCGCTTGAAGAAGGGTGCCGATGGCTATTGGCAGCCGACCGCTGCCTGGTTCGGCAAGGCGCCGATGCCGGCCGCTGCCGACGAGGCCGACATAGCAGGCCATCTCGCGGAGGGCTGGGATCTTCGCAGCGAAGGCATGACCATCGCCCCGGACTACGGCATCGAGCGCTTCTACCTGCCGGAAGGTGAGGGGACGGCGATCCAGAACGACATGCGGGTGCGCCCATTCGGCATCCGTCTCGCCCTCGCGGGCGACGGCACCGCGCAGATCAAGGCGCTGGTGGACGGCGACAAGACGCTGTTCGAGGAACCGCTCTATTAAACCAATGATGTCGATCGGGATGGTCGACAGAAGCCCTCGGCGGTCTCCCACTTGGACGGTAAGAAGCATGCCAATCACCCTGTCGACGCGTGAAGACATAAACCTCGACACAGTTTTCCGCGTCGCCTGGAAGAAGGATACGGTCGCGATCGGCGGGAAGGCCTTGCAGCGCATCGCCGAATGCAGAGCCTCGTTCCTCAAGCTCATCGAATCCGACCCTCCGCCGGTCATCTATGGCGTAACCACCGCCATGGGGGAGTTGGCGAGCCGCAAGCTCGAACTTGACGAGCGGGATCGCCATGCGCGCATCAAGGCGTTCGCCGCCGCCACGTCTTTCGGCGATCCCTTGCCCGATCGGGTGGTCCGGGCGATCGCGCTTGCTCGGCTGACCAACTTCATCGAGGGCAACGCAGCGACCACGCCGCGCATCGCGCTCGCCGTTGCCGCGATGCTCGGCGGTGGCCCGATGCCAACGGTACCGGCCTCCGGCCAGGGCGGCGCTGGCGAGATCCTAGCGCTCTATCCACTGTTTGCCGAGCTCTCGGCGCGCTTCGACCTGGAGGTCAAGGAGCGGGGCTCGCTGATCAACGGCTCGCCCTGCGCCGCCGCGCTGGTGGCCGATGCGGCGCTCGCGGCTCGCCGCCGCATCCGCATGGCGCACAAGGTGTTCGCACTGTCGATCGAAGCGTTTCGCGCCCCGCTCGAACACTACGACGTGGCGCTCGACACGCTCTGGGGTGACGACCATGAAGCCGCGGCCCTCCAGGGGTTGCGGGAATTTCTGGTCGGCGCCGGAGACGGCCGGCGCAATTATCAGGCGCCGGTCAGCTATCGGATCGTGCCGCGCGTTCTCGGCCAGGCGCATCGTGCGCTGTCGTCTGCCGAGCGGGCGGCTACCGTCTCGCTGGCCGCGATATCCGACAATCCGGTCTACATCCCGCCGGACGACGCACATCCGCTCGGCCGCTGCATCAGCACCGGCGGCTATCACAACGCCATGGCGACACCGGCGCTGGACGATCTGGCGGCGATATGGGCCGACATCTGCCTGCTCTGTGACCGTCATGCCTCCAAGCTTTTGAACGGCAAGGTGTCGCTGCTGCCCGATCTTCTGATGACCGGGCGGCATTGGGCCGACAGCGATGGCCACGGCAGTGTCGGCTATGTGCCGATGGCGATCACCGGCTATCTCGAGCAGGCCAAGCTCGCCGCGCAACGCACCTTCATTCCGGGAACGGAATCGGCCGGTGCCGGACAGGACGACGTCGCCACCACGGCGTTCTTCGCATGGACCAAGGAGGCGACCGCGGGCCGCTGCGTCGATGCGGCAATGGCGATGCTGGCGATGATGGCCTCGCAGGCGCTGCACGTGACCGAACGCGCGCCGCCGCCGGCGCTGCAGCCATTTGTCGATGACATCAGGGGTATCGTGCCGCCTGTCGGCGACGATCGCGTGCTGGGGCCTGAACTGGCGAACCTGGCCGCATGGTTCACAGGGAGAGCGTTCGAGGCGTAGGCACCGATGCCGGGAAGGAGTCGTGGCCGGTGAATTGGTACGGATGAAGGGACTCTCGACCCCCCACGCCTTTCGGCACTGGAACCTAAATCCACTACCGGGTGGGACGGTGGTGCGGGTAGAGGGACTCGAACCCCCACGATTGCTCGCCAGAACCTAAATCTGGTGCGTCTACCAGTTCCGCCATACCCGCATGGACCGGCAATCCCATGTAGCCATCATTCTGTCAATGTCGGGAACAAGTGTTGGGGTCAGGACCAAAGGTTGGGTCAGGGCCAAAAATGTTGGTTGTTCGCCGAAATGCGAAGATGGTTGAAAATTAGCCTCGCCTGTGACAAAAGGCGTGTCGAATGTGACGGGACGCGACGATCCGCTTCTGCAAAATGTGATAAGAAGTAGGAAAAACAAGAACTTATTCACATTTTGGAACGCAGTTTGGGAGAGTTTGAGCCGTATTTTCGGTCAAATCGCCAGGTTCCGTACCAAAAGCCATTCCCGGCAAGATTATACCGGCAGGCTGTGAGCGGCAGAGGCCGTGGCAGTCTCATTGGTGAAAACAAAGGTTTTACGATGCAGGTCACCGAAACACTCAACTCCGGTCTCAAGCGCGAGATCAAGGTCACCGTGCCGGCCGGTGACATGGAAGCCAAGCTGATGGCGCGGCTTTCGGACGCCAGGAACAAGGTCCGCATCAACGGCTTCCGCCCCGGCAAGGTGCCGGTGCAGCACCTGCGCAAGGTCTACGGCAAGTCGTTCATGGCCGAAGTGGTCAACGAAATCCTTAATGATTCGACCCGCACGATCATTACCGGGCGTGGCGAAAAAGCTGCCATGCAGCCCGAGGTCATCATGACCGAGGACGAGAAGGAGGCCGAGAAGATCCTGGCCGGCGGCGCCGACTTCGAGTTCCGCCTCAACTACGAGATCATTCCGGCGATCGAGATCAAGGATTTCTCCGACATCAAGGTGACGCGCCAGGTGTTCGACGTGCCGGACACCGAGATCGACGAGCAGGTCCAGCGCGTTGCCGAATCGGCACGCAGCTACGAGCCGAAGATCGGCAAGGCCGCCAATGGCGACCGCGTCACCATCGACTATGTCGGCAAGATCGACGGCGAGGCCTTCAATGGCGGCGCCGGCACCGATCAGCCGCTGGTGCTGGGCTCGAAGGAGTTCATCCCGGGCTTCGAGGATCAGCTGGTCGGCGCCAAGGCCGGTGACGAAAAGCAGATCACCGTAACCTTCCCGGAAAACTACCAGGCGGCGCATCTTGCCGGCAAGGAAGCGACCTTCGACGTCACCGTCAAGGAAGTGTCCCAGCCCGGCGAACTGGAAATCAACGACGAGACCGCCAAGAACCTTGGCCTGGAGTCGCTGGAGCGCCTGCGCGACGTCGTGCGTGGCCAGATCGAAAACCAGTTCGGCGCCATGACGCGCCAGAAGGTCAAGCGCCAGCTGCTCGACCAGCTCGACGCGTCCTATTCGTTCGAGGCGCCGTCGAAGCTCGTCGACGCCGAGTTCAACAACATCTGGGCCCAGGTCAATCGCGACCTGGAAGCGGCCGGCCGCACCTTCGCCGACGAAGAGACGACGGAAGAAGAGGCACGCGCCGAATATCTGCGTCTTGCCGAGCGCCGCGTGCGTCTTGGCCTGGTGCTGGCTGAAATCGGCGAGAAGGCCGGCGTCACGGTATCGGACGAGGAGCTGCAGCGCGGCCTGTTCGAGCAGGTGCGCCGCTATCCGGGCAACCAGCAGCAGGAAGTCTTCGAGTTCTATCGCAGCAACCCGGAAGCGTTGAACACGCTGCGGGCGCCGATGTTCGAGGAGAAGGTGGTCGACCATCTGCTCGGCCAGATCTCTGTCACCGATGTCAAGGTCAGCAAGGAAGAGCTGATGGCCGACGACGAGGAGGCCGATACCGCCGTCAAGGCGAAGCCGGCGAAGAAGGCCGCTGCGAAGAAGGCTGACGACAAGAAGGCCGACGACGCGGAAGAGCCCAAGAAGAAGGCCGCGCCGAAAAAGAAGGCCGCCAAGGACGCTGAATAAGCCGGCGCTCCGTAGAATCGACGAAGGCCGCCCTTTGAGGCGGCCTTTTTCGTTGCTAAACTGCAACAGCCGGAACGCTTCGCGGGTGGTGGCCAGTGGTGATACGAAGCTTTGATGATTATCCTCTATCGCAAGCCGCTTGGGTCGTCGGAGACGCGCGTTTGAGACTGTTCGTCGAAGTGGGACACGCCTCGGCAATGGCGCTGGTCCTCGTTTCGGTCTGCGGCATTGCCCGCGCCGATACCGTGCTTGACAATTGGCGGTTCGAAACGGCCGAGGACGGTCTCGTTACGGCATCGCTCTATGCCACCAACAAGCTGATCACAGGCGGCGGCGCGTTGAGCTACAGCCCGATCCTGACCATTGGTTGTCGGGCAGACAGCGAACCGCGCTGGACCGAATGGCTGCAACTGAACGACACCGTCTCGGCCAGCCGGAAGATCACCGTGTCGGTCACGCTTGATCAGGGCGGCAAGTTCGATGAAAGCTGGTCGGTCGGGCCGCGCGGCCGCAGGCTGATGCGCGACGGCGCCGACGGCATCAAACGGCTCGGCGCCGCAAACCGGCTCCAGCTTTCCTGGCGGTTCGGGTTGCTGTCGGGGCGAGGGGAGGCCGATTTCGACCTCGCGGGGTTCGATGAAGCCGTCAGCCAGGTTGCCGGCAGCTGCAACACGAATGTACCTTGAGCCGCTGCAGACGACCTAAACCTTTGCGCGGCCGACCTCTTCTACCCGCCGGCCAGAATCCGTGGTACATAGGTGCCGCAATTCCATTTGGGGGAGAATCCGATAATCTGTTCTGCCGTGCAAGGCGTGTTGCTGGTGGCCCCGGTATGCGCAGATTATCTCAGGCACATTTGACGATCAGGGAGGAAAAGTCATGCGTTTGGTCGCGTTTTTCGCCGTCGTGTCTGTTGCAACCTTCGTTGCCAATCCATCGCAGGCTCAGGATGCTGCGGCTGGCGAGAAGGTCTTCACCAAATGCAAGGTCTGCCACGTCGCAGACGAGGACAAGAACAAGATCGGTCCATCGCTGCATGGCGTCATCGGCCGCGTCGCCGGCACGCATCCGGATTTCAAATATTCCGATGCCATGATCGCGGCCGGCAAATCCGGCGTCAAATGGGACGAACCAACACTGACCACCTATCTTCACGATCCCAAGGCCATGGTCAAAGGGACCAAGATGGCGTTTCCCGGCCTCAAGAACGATGCAGACGTGGCCAACGTCATTGCCTATCTGAAAACGTTCTCGAAGTGACCTGGCTCGCCCGCGCGCTTCCATCGGTCTGAGATGTCGACTAGGGAAAACCGCCTCAAGGATACCGGCATCCGTCTCTCGGAAGCGACGGCGGGTGATTTCTTCGCGCTTTTGAAGCCCCGGGTCATGGCGCTTGCCGTATTCACTGCCTTCGTTGGCCTGATGGCGGCGCCTGGCGCGATGAATCCGGTCATCGCCGTAATTGCAATCGGTGCGATCGCGATCGGAGCAGGAGCGGCCGGGGCCCTTAACATGTGGTACGACGCGGACATCGACGCGCTGATGTCGCGCACGTCAAAGCGGCCGGTGCCGTCGGGCCGCGTCACGCCGGGTGAAGCTCTCGGCTTCGGCCTGGTGCTTTCCGCGCTGTCGGTCATGACGCTCGGCGTGCTGGTGGACTGGCTTGCAGCATCGCTGCTGGCCTTCACCATCTTCTTCTACGTCGTCATCTATACGATGTGGCTGAAGCGCTCGACGCCGCAGAACATTGTCATCGGCGGCGCGGCGGGTGCCCTTCCTCCTGTCATTGGCTGGGCGGCCGCAACCGGCGCCGTCAGCGCTGAAAGCGTCATCCTGTTTCTGATCATCTTTCTGTGGACGCCGCCGCATTTCTGGGCGCTCGCGCTGTTCAAGGTCGGCGACTACGCCGCTGCCGGCATCCCGATGATGCCGAACGTTGCCGGTCAGGCCTCGACCAGAAAACAGATGTTCGCCTATTCACTGCTGCTGGCGCCAATCGGCGTGCTGCCCTGGGCGTTCGGGTTCGCGAGCGGGTTTTATGGAATTGCCTCGGCCGCATTGGGCGCGGGGTTCATCTGGCACGCCTGGAAGGTTCTGGTGGTTCCCGACAAGGAGATGAAGCCTGCAAAGGCGCTGTTTGCCTTCTCGATTTTTTATCTTTTCGCGATTTTTGCCATACTGCTTGCCGACAACATCGCAACGCGAGCGTTCATGTCAGCCGGAGGTTGACGGCATAAAGGAAACCCGCCGGATCGATATGGCCGAACTGTAATTGCTGCATTGAAGACGTTGCAGACCAGGGCCTGCTCGAACATCACGATGGTATTGCGCAGAATCCCAGGATCAGCAGGGCGACTATGCCAAGGCCGAGTATGAGAAGCGTCCTTCCGTCCATGACCTTCAACCTTTGCGCGGCCAAAAAGGGCGCGCGGCCGCTGTACGAGAATAGCGAAAAAAGACCACCAGAGCTACAGCCGGAGGTCTTCTGACAAAGGGCGACAAGTCCCTGGCAAGAGAGTATGTTGATTCCGGTGCAGGTCGCGGTTTTGCGTGGCCAGTCATGCAGAACGACGGCACCGCGAAACCGCGACCTTACCGGACATGGTCTGGAGGGAATGGTCATGGCAAGCTTTCATGTGATCGCAGGCGCCAGCGAGACGCTGGAACATACCAAAATTCGAAAAATCGGTGTTTCCGACCTTTTCGACGCGCTCAAACGGGGCGTCGACGATTTCATGGTCAAACCTTCGCACATCGTTTTTCTCTGCCTGATCTATCCGCTCGTGGGCGTCGTGCTCGCCGCCTGGACTTCGGGCGCCAATGCGTTGCCGTTGTTGTTTCCGCTGGTCTCCGGATTTGCGCTGATTGGCCCCTTCGCGGCGATCGGCCTCTATGAAATCAGCCGCAGACGGGAAGCCGGACTCGACACGTCCTGGAGGCACGCTTTCGAGGTCAGGAATTCTCCGGCGCTGCCGGCCATCGCAGCGGTCGGGATCATGCTGTTTGCAATCTTCATCGCCTGGCTCTTAACGGCGCAGATGTTCTACCAATATCTTTTCGGCCCGGCTCCGCCGGAATCGATATCCGGCTTTATCAATGAAATATTCGCCACCGGCCGCGGCTGGACGCTGATTATCCTTGGGCATTTCATCGGCTTCGTCTTCGCCGTGGTGGTGTTGTGCACAACGGTCATAGCCTTCCCATTGTTGCTCGACCGCGACGTGGGCGCCTACGAAGCCATCCACACCTCGGTGCGTGCGGTGCTGGCGAACCCGATCACCATGGCTGTCTGGGGACTGATCGTCGCCGTTGCCCTGATCATCGGCTCGCTGCCGGTGTTCGCCGGGCTGGCCATCGTGTTGCCGATCCTCGGTCACGCCACCTGGCATGTCTACCGCAAGGTCGTGGAGTCGCCAGCCAGACCGGCGAGTTGAGGACGGTTCTGCCCGACTGCACCGGCAAAGGTGCCGGTGCAGTCTGATCGAAGCCGTCAGTACGCCGGGTGACTGAAGCGGGCCTGGTATGCGCCCATGGTCAGGTAGCGGAAATCCTTGCCGCTGACATGCACCAGCGTTCTATGGTCGCCGCCTTCGAAGTAGATGTCGGCGGCATCGCCAAGGCTTTCATCGACAATCACCGGCACATCGTAGGCTGCGCCGATCGGCGGGATGGCGCCGGTGTCGCAATCACCGAAGAGCGAAATCACCTCGTCTTCGGAGGCGAGCCCGAGACGCTTGTCCATGACGTCTTGCAACCTGCCAAGTTCGATCCTGTGGGTGCTCGGAACCACGGCCAGCGTGTAGCCAAGCTCGTGGTGAACGACCACGGATTTCGCCATGATGCTGCCGGGGACATGCGCGGCTATTGCCGACTGCCGGCTTGTTGAAGTGCGATGATGAGCGACGGTGTCATAGGAAATACCCTTGCCGTCGATGAAGTCCTTCAGTCTGTTTGCGATCGTCATCTTGGCCTCCCTTGCCGGAGTTCGCGACGCACGGGTTCGCGCGTCAGGGCCCGGATCCGAAAAACGCCAGCCGGGTGAAAAGGGTGTAGTCGGCTTCGAAGACCATCATTGTCACGAACACCAGCACCAGTATCGGCGGCAGGATGATCGCATAGGCCAACGCCAGCCGTTCCCAGGCCATGTGCATGAAGACGGCGACGATCAGCCCTGCCTTGAGGATCATGAAGATCAGGATCAGCGACCATCTGAGATATCCGTGAAGGCCGAAATAATCGACTAGGTAGGAGCAGGTGCTGAGGATGAACAGCCATGCCCAGACCACCAGATAGAGCTTGATGGGATGTTCCTGATGCGCGTCGGCATGGGTGACGGGCGCCGGCGCCTCATGTGCATGACCAGCATGCAGTGCGTGTTGTCCGAGGCCGTTTGCGGTTGCTTCTGCCATGTCTGCCTCTCACCAAAGATAGAAGAATGCGAAGATGAACACCCAGACCAGATCGACGAAGTGCCAGTACAGCCCCATGATCTCGACGTTCTCGTAGCGGCCCGTGCGGCTGGTGAAGAAGCCGCGCCGTCCGGTGTCGAAATCGCCGCGCCAGACCTTTCGCGCCACGATGATCAGGAAGATCACCCCGATCGTCACATGGGTGCCGTGGAAACCGGTGATCATGAAGAAAGACGAACCGAATTGTGCCGCACCCCAGGGATTGCCCCAGGGCCGCACCCCTTCAGTGATCAGCTTGGTCCATTCGAAGGCCTGCATGCCGACAAAGGTCGCGCCGAGCGCCGCGGTCAAAAGCATGAGGATTGCTGTCTTGCGGCGGTCGCGGCGATAGCCGAAATTGACCGCCATGGCCATCGTTCCGCTGCTTGAGATGAGCACGAAGGTCATGATGGCGATAAGGATCAGCGGGATATCCGAGCCGCCGATGCGAAGCGCAAAGACTTCGCTCGGATTGGGCCAGGGCACGCGTGTCGAAATGCGCGCGGTCATGTAGGAGAGCAGGAAGCAGCCGAAGATGAAGGTGTCGCTGAGCAGGAAGATCCACATCATGGCCTTGCCCCAGGACACGTTCTTGAACGCCCGCTGATCCGAGGACCAGTCGGCGGCAATGCCTTGCAAGCCTGTGGGCCGTGGCTCCGTCTGGCCGATATGCGTCAGTGTCTCTGCCATCCGCTTGATCCCTTCAGGTCAGCAACTGTCGGCAAATGTCGATGAACGTAGCGGCCCAACCGGCCAGCAGGGCAAAGATGGCGAGCCAGACGAAGAGCAGGAAATGCCAGTACATGGCGCACAGTTCGACGCCGAGGCGAAGCCGCTCGGGTCGTGCTCCGTTCCATGCGCCGACAGTTGTTCTGCCCAGGCCCACCAGCCCGCCCAGTATGTGCAGGCCATGCATGCCGGTGATCAGGTAGAAAAAGCTGTTGGCCGGATTGGAGCTCAGCAGATAGCCGTCGTCGGTCATCTGCCGCCATGCCATGAGCTGTCCGATCAGGAAGGCAAGCGCCGTGAGCCCGGCCGTCGCAAGGCCGAGCCTGACCATATCGATCTGACCGTTGCGTGCCGCCACCACGGCGCATTGCAGCGCGATGCTGCTCAGGACCAGCACGCCCGTATTCAGCCAGAGCAGGCGCGGCAGCGGCAGAGGCCGCCAGTCCGACAGGCCCATGCGCATAAAGTAGGCGCTGGTGAACAGCGAAAACAGGCAGCCGACGACGGCGAGGAAGACGCCGAGGCCGATCTTGGCGGTGGGCAGCGCCGACCGGTCGAGGCCGACAAAATCGCCGGCCAGACCTTGTTCGAGCCATGGCTTGGTCGTCAGCCGCTGGTGCGAAAGCCACCATCCGGCAAACCCGGCAATGACGAGCAGGAAGACCAGGATGACGCTCATGCCGGCTCCCTCGAGGGGCCGAAGGAGCCCGGCACGTTCTGCGGGATGAAATCCTCCTTGGCGCCCGGTACGCTGTAGTCATAGGGCCAGCGATAGACGATCGGCAGATCCTTGCCGAAATTGCCGTGCGTCGGCGGTGTATGCGGCGTCTGCCATTCGAGGGTCGTGGCCCGCCACGGATTGCCGCCGGCCTCGCGGCCATGGCGGATGCTCCAGATCAGATTGAACAGGAACACCATTTGGGCAAAGCCGACGATGAAGGCCATGATGCTGATGAACGAGTTCAGATGGTGGGCCGACTCCGTCATGATGGTCATGTCGGTCAGTTCAGCGTAGCGCCGCGGCACGCCCATCAGGCCGAGGTAGTGCATGGGGAAGAAAATCAGGTAGGCGCCGAGGAAGGTGACCCAGAAATGGAACCGGCCCAACGTCTCGTCGAGCATCCGGCCGGTGACCTTCGGGTACCAATGGTAGATCGCGCCAAAAACCACGAGGATCGGGGCGACACCCATGACCATATGGAAATGGGCGACGACGAACATCGTGTCGGACAGCGGAACATCGACGACGACATTGCCGAGAAACAACCCGGTCAGCCCGCCATTTACAAAGGTGACGATGAACGCCAGGGCAAAGAGCATGGGTATGGTGAGATGGATGTCGCCCCTCCATAGGGTCAGCACCCAATTGTAGACCTTGATGGCGGTCGGAACGGCGATGATCAGCGTCGTGGTGGCGAAGAAGAAGCCAAAATAGGGGTTCATGCCGCTGACATACATGTGGTGCGCCCAGACCACGAAGCTCAGCGCGCCAATGCCGACGATGGCCCAGACCATCATCCGGTAGCCGAAGATGTTCTTGCGTGCATGGGTGCTGATCAGGTCGGATACGATGCCGAACGCCGGCAGCGCCACGATGTAGACCTCGGGATGGCCGAAGAACCAGAACAGGTGCTGGAACAGGATCGGGCTGCCGCCATTGTGCTGCAGTTGCTCGCCCATCTCGGAGATCGCCGGCATGAAGAAGCTGGTGCCGAGGGCGCGGTCGAGCAGCATCATCACGCAGGCGACGAACAGCGCCGGAAAGGCGAGCAGGGCCATGACGGTCGCGGTGAAGATGCCCCAGACGGTCAGCGGCAGGCGCATCATTGTCATGCCGCGCGTACGGCCCTGCAGCACAGTCACCACATAGTTCAGGCCGCCCATCGTGAAGCCGATGATGAACAGGATCAGCGAGGACAGCATCAGGATGATGCCCCAGTCCTGGCCGCCTGGTGTGCCGCTCATGATGGCCTGCGGCGGATAGAGCGTCCAGCCGGCCCCGGTCGGTCCGCCTGGCGCAAAGAAGCTCGACACCAGAACCAGCACGGCGAGAAGGTAGATCCAGTAGCTCAGCATGTTGACATAGGGAAAGACCATGTCACGCGCGCCGACCATCAATGGGATCAGATAGTTGCCAAAGCCGCCGAGGAAGAGGGCGGTGAGCAGGTAGATCACCATGATCATGCCGTGCATGGTGATGAACTGGTAGTAGGCTTCCGGAGTGATGAAGTCGAACGTACCGGGGAAGCCGAGTTGCAGCCGCATCAGCCAGGACAGCACCAGGGCGACCAGGCCGATTCCCGTCGCTGTCGCCGAATATTGGATGGCGATGACCTTGGCGTCCTGCGAGAAGACGTATTTCGTCCACCAACTGTGCGGATGGTAGAGTTCCACCTCCGCGACTTCGGCCGGCGGGATGCCATCTGCAGGCGTGATGTCGACCATAGGAACACCTCCGTGTCCTTTTCAGCGAGACCCGACCGTTTCGAGCTTTGCTGCAATTTTCAAACCTGACGCCGTCGTGTTGCCCGGCGCCTGGTCTGCCGAGCCCGTTTGCTGGGGTGCCGACAACTGGGCGAAAGTCTGCTGCTGGCCAAGCCAGGCCAGATAGTCTTGCTGGGTGTCGACCATGACCACACCATGCATCAAAGGATGGCCTTGGCCGCAAAGTTCAGCGCACAAGACCTGAAAGGTTCCGGTCTTGGTCGGGGTGAACCAGAAATAGGTGACCGAGCCCGGGATCATGTCCATCTTGGCGCGGAATTCCGGCACATAGAAATCGTGCAGCACATCGATCGAGCGGAGCAGCATCTTGACCGGCTTGCCGACCGGCAGATGCAGATCAGCCGCCTCGACCACGACATCGTCCTGACCATTGGGATCGCTGGCGATCACGCCCAGCGGATTGTCAGCGGTGACGTCACGGGTGTCGGACGTGCCAAGCTTGCCGTCCTTGCCCGGCAGGCGGAAACTCCACTGCCACTGCTGGCCGACGACTTCGACGTCGGTTGCGTCGCTCGGGACGTTGACAAACCGGCTCCAGACGAACAGGCCGGGAACCAGCAACGCCGTAACCCCAACCGCCGTGACGATCGTCAGCCACGATTCGAGCCGTTTGTTCTCCGGTTCGTAGGCAGCCCGGTTTCCGTCCCGATGACGGAAGCGGAAGACGCAATAGGCCATGAACAGAACCACCGCGGAGAAGACGACGCCGGTGATCCAGAAGGTGATGATGATGGTGTTGTCGATATAGCTCCAGTTCGAGGCAATCGGCGTCCACCACCATGGGCTCAGGAGGTGAAACAACACCGAGCCCACGACGACCAAAACGAGTACAAGCGCTACGGCCATGTCCCGTCCTCCCGGCATTCGAGGGCCCGCGAAGCTGTCCCGCCGAATGCCAAGGTCATCATGCTTGATTTGCGATCGAAATTCCAGAGCCGACTATCTTGACGGGAAAAATGCACCCTTTTTGCCGCCGCGACCTTTCGAAAAGGCCGTTTCCAGGCCCTCATGCTGGATTAGCCTTTCCGCCTGATGGTTGTGGGCAGTTGCAACACCGATTCGCCCCAGATCCGCAGCGCTCGCGTGAATGGCGCTCAAATCAGTTGCAGCGCCGGCAGCCACAACCGTGCGGATCGATTACGCGCCGACAGCAATCTCCTGGATGAAATCCAGAAGCGCCCGGACCTTCGCCGGCGGGAGGTGGCGCGAGGGATGATAGGCATAGAGCGGATAGAGTTCCTCCGACCATTCCGGCAGGATCTGAACAAGCTCACCCCGCGACAGTAGAGGCGCCAAGCCGATCGCGAGGCTCTGGAAAATGCCTTGACCGGCCAGGCAAGCGGAGATCGCGACTGGGTCATCCATCACCAGGCGACTGGAGACCTTGACCTCCTTGACCTCCCCGCCGCGCCGGAACTCCCAGGCAAAGGGCAGGCCGGTCTGGGGATCGCGGAAGAGAAGCGCTTCGTGATGGACGAGATCATGGGGTGATCGCGCCTCGCCGTGCTTTTCGAGATAGGCCGGAGCGGCGACCGTCAGGATGCGGGTCTCCAGCAGCTTGCGCACGATGAGGGACGACTCATCAGGAGGCCCGAAGCGCACCGCCACGTCGACGCCGGTCATCATCTCCTGGCGATAGTTGCTGGTCAGGAAATCGACCGACAGCAGGGGATAGCGAACCAGAAACGCCTGCAGCTTCGATGCAAGCACCATACGCGCGAACCACGGGTCCACCGAGACGCGCAGCCGGCCGCGCACCACCGCCGCCGCGCCCGCGGCCTCGGCGGCCGCCTCATCCAGGCCAGCCAGAAGCGGCAGCACCTGCGTGTGGAAGCGGCGGCCTTCCTCGGTGAGGCTGACCTCGCGTGGATTGCGATCGAAAAGCCGAACACCGACCCGCGCTTCCAGACGCGCGACGGCACGGCTCACCGCTGACGGCGTCAGGCCGAGCATCTCCGCGGCGCGGGCGAAATTCCCTGCCTCCGTTACCGCTGCCAGGACACCGACACCGGTCAGAAGCCGTGTATCGAAAACCATTCGATCTCCCTTCGCCCGGCAGGTCTCCGCCGGAGCCTAACGCGATCAGCAGTGAATCTGAGTCACCTTAGTACTGATCCTTATGCGCGTGAATCACGTCATGGCACGACTTACAAGGGTGACGTCCTGGCAATGCCGGGGCGAACGGCCGAGCAAATCGGATTTCCTTCGATCCGGAAAGGAGTTAGCCATGGACCACCTCACACGCAGGACGATGCTTCAGCGCGGCGGAATGCTAGGAGCCATTCTGGCTCTCGATACGGTCAGCCCCGCTTTGGCCAGAACAACGGCGGCCGGTTCGTCCGTGCGGTTCAAGGCGATCGACGCCGCCTTGCGGGACGGCGTCTCAAAGAACGACGTGGCCGGTGTCATCGCCGTCGCGGCGACACCGAAAGGCATTGTCTACGAGGGTGCCTTCGGCAAGGCGAACGTCGCAACGGGCGCACCGATGACGCTCGACACGGTGTTCTGGCTGTTGTCGATGACCAAGGCCTTCAGCGCGACCGCCTGCATGCAGCTGATCGAGCAGGGCCGCCTGCATCTGGATGACGACGCGGCGAAATACCTGCCTGAACTGGCCGCGCCGCAGGTTCTCGACGGCTTTGCCGAGGACGGAACGCCGCGACTGTGGCCGGCCAGGCGTGCGATCAAGGTGCGCCATCTGCTGACGCATACCTCCGGCTACACCTACTCGATCTGGAGCGAGGCTCTGACCCGCTACGAGAAGGTGACGGGCATGCCCGACATCGCGACCTGCAAAAATGCTGCCTTCGCGGCTCCGCTCGAATTCGAGCCTGGCGAGCGGTGGGAATACGGCATCAGTATGGACTGGGTCGGCAAGCTGGTCGAGGCGGTGTCGGATCAGTCGCTTGAGATCTATTTTCGCGAGAATATCTTCGCGCCGCTCGGCATGAAGGATTCAGGCTTTCTGATCGGGGCCGGGCAGAAGCGGCGCGTCGCTACCTTCCACAATCGCCGCGCCGACGGCGGGCTGGAGCCGGCGCCCTTCGAGATGCCGCAGCGGCCGGAGTTCTTCATGGGCGGTGGCGGTGCTTTCTCGACGCCGCGCGACGGCGTTCCTGCAGGCGCTGCTGAACGGAGGCGCGCTGCATGGCGTCCGAATCCTGCGTCAGGAGACGGTCGCCATGATGATGCAGAACCAGATCGGCGAGCTGAACGTCCAGCAGATGCGCTCGGCGCAGCCGTCCTATTCCCGCAGCTTCGACCAGTTCCCGGAACAGCCGCATAAATGGGGCCTGTCTTTCGACATCAACACGCAGCCGGGACCGAACGGGCGCTCCGCCGGCAGCATCGCCTGGGCAGGCCTGCTCAACTGCTACTTCTGGCTCGACCCGGTGAAGCACATCACCGGCGCGCTGTTCACCCAGGTCCTGCCCTTTTTCGACGAGCGGATCGTCGCGCTCTACGACGAGTTCGAGCGCGGTCTCTACCGCGGGCTCGATCTCGCCTGATCCACTACCCCAGACAAACGAGAGATTGGAAAACGACGATGTATGCCATCACCGGAATCACTGGAAAAGTCGGCGGAGCGCTCGGCCGCGCCTTGCTGGAACAGGGCCGGCCTGTCCGCGCCGTGGTCAGGGACGCCAACAAAGCTGAAGAATGGGCGGCACGCGGCTGCGAGGTCGTACTTGCCGGACTTGAGGACGCCGAGGCGCTGACAGCTACGTTCACCGGCGCCGAGGGGGTCTTCATCCTGCCCCCATCGGAGTTCGACCCCGAGCCCGGCTACCCCGAGGCTCGCAAGGTCATCGACGCCATCGTCGAAGCGCTGAAGGCCGCGCTGCCGGACAGAGTGCTTTGCCTGTCGACGATTGGAGCCGATGCAGCGCAGGACAATCTCTTGTCGCAGCGCACGATGCTGGAAGAGGCGCTCTCGGCGCTGCCGTTGCCGGTGACCTTCCTGAGACCGGGTTGGTTCCTCGAAAACGCAATGTGGGATGTCGCCTCCGCACGCGACACAGGTGTGATCTCGAGCTTCCTGATGCCTGCCGACAAGCCGTTCGCGATGGTCGCGACGAGCGATGTGGGGCGGATTGCGGCGGACCTGATCCAGGAGCATTGGACGGGCAGGCGCGTGGTCGAACTCGAAGGCCCGCGCCGTGTCTCGCCCAACGACCTGGCGATCGCCTTCACCAAGGCGTTGGGACGGCCGGTGCGGGTCGAAACGGTACCCCGGGACACTTGGGAGGGCCTGTTCCTATCCCAAGGCATGAAAAATCCGGGGCCGCGCATGCGCATGCTGGACGGCTTCAACGAGGGCTGGATCGACTTCGCCAATCAAGGCGCAAGTGCTGTCAAGGGACGCATTGGCCCCGAAGAAATTATCGCGACGCTTTGTTCAACGTGAAAGTCGAGACCAGGAAACAGCAACGCCGCCAGGCCAGGCCCGGCGGCATCTTCCTAGACTGCTGTTTTGGGTCGCGATACCTACGGTGTCCCCGCCTTCTGGAGCGCGTCGGCCATTTGGTCGATCTTGTCGGCAAGCACGCCCTCGGCCCAATCCGTGACATCGGCGTCGACCGGCTTGTTGGCCATGTCCGTCAGCGCCGCGTCGAGCGATGCCTGATCGGTGCCGACCGTTGCCGCGTCAGCCGCCGCCTGGGCCTGGGCGGCCGTCGCGTTGTCGGCGGCGACAACGGCCTGCTGAGCAGCGATCTGATCGTTCAGGTCCTGGATTTGTTCAGGCGTGGCGGACGGGTCCGCCTGCAGCGTGGTCAACTGCGCATTCAGGGCATTCAGCTTATCCTGGGCGTCGGCCGCCGCCGCGGCCGCCTCGTCAGCCGCGATCTGGGCGTTCTTGGCTATCGCGGACTGCGTCACGAAGGCCTGAATGCCGGCGAACTTCTTGCTCTTGGAGTTCATGTAGGCGTTGATGTTGCGCTGCAGCGAGTTCAGCCGGCCAAGCTTGGCATGGATGTTCTTGTCCTTGTGCACGGACTTCGTATTGACCGTGGTGTCGGTCGTTGTGTCGGTTACCGCCTTGGCCGCCCGCCCCGGAGCCGACGCAGACTTGCCATGCGAAGCCCCGCTCTTGCCGTTGCCGCCGGCGTGGCCGTGCCCGTGGCCGTTGCCTCCACCATTGCCGCCAGCATTGCCACCGCCGTTGCCGTGCCCGTTTCCGGCGAGCGCCGGAGACGCCAGAAGCGCCAATGCGGCGAGCGCCGCTAACAGAGTTTTTCGGTTTGTCATGATATCTCCTCCTTGAGGAACCTCCGCCCAACCGCTAGAGCAGCGTCATATGAGGATTCACTAATCGTGCGCAATAAACTTTAGACAAATACGGTTTCAATGCGCGAGCCTGACAACCAACGAACTCCATAACCATTTGATATTCCAATATAAATCAACGCCATGAGACCGTCGCGGCACTGAAGTCCCATACCGGCCAGACCATGGTCCTAGTCTGCCCACCAGCGGCACGGTAGCGGTGGTCGAGTGGTTGTCGGAAAGGCGTTGAAACGAGGGAAGTCGGTGGGTGCGATCCAGTGCGGCGCCACCGATATGTCACGCGCGAACGCCTGGCTTCTCCCCGCAAACACGACTTCGCCAGCGTATAGCTCATCGCACTAGATCAGCAGCAGGCCCTTCATGCTGGAATAGCCTTTGCGCCCGATGATGATGTGGTCATGCACGGCGATGCCCAGCCGCTTGGCCGCGTCGACGATCTCCTTCGTCATCTCGATGTCGGCGCGCGATGGCGTCGGATCGCCTGACGGATGGTTGTGCACCAGAATGATCGCGGTCGCCGAGAGGTCGAGCGCGCGCTTGATCACCTCGCGTGGGTAGACAGGCGTGTGGTCGACGGTGCCGACCTGTTGCACCTCGTCGGCGATCAGCGCGTTCTTCTTGTCGAGGAACAGGATGCGGAACTGCTCGCGCTCCTCGAAGGCCATTGCCGAGCGGCAATAGTCGAGAAGCTGCGTCCATGAGGAGAGGACCTCGCGGCCATGGACCTCGCCGCGCGCCATGCGCTGCGCGGTCGCCGCGACGACCTTCAGGTCGAGCGCCACCGCGGGGCCGATGCCCTTCACCTCCTGCAGCAATGCAAGCGGTGCGCCAAGCACTTCGGCCAGCGTGCCGAAGCGCGCCAGAAGCGCCTTGGCCACCGGTTTGGTGTCGGCGCGGGGGATCAGGCGAAAGAGCAGAAGTTCCAACAATTCGTAGTCGGGCAGGGCGTCCGGACCGGCCGTGGCAAAGCGCTCGCGCAAGCGGTCGCGATGGCCGAGATAGTGCGGCTTGTCGTTGAGCGCCTTTGCTTTCGCCGCCGGCCGGACCGGCACTTCGGAGAAGAAGCCTCGCTCGTCGTCGTCGCTTCCGGTCCCCACGAGCTGCTCCGCATTTTCCTGGGCCGGAAAGAACCGGCAAAACAAGACTAGGCCGGCAGGCCGGGGCGGTCGAGCTTGTTGGGCGACAGGGTGAAAATCTCGCAGCCGGTGTCGGTGACGCCGATCGTGTGCTCGTACTGCGCCGACAGCGAGCGGTCGCGTGTCACCGCCGTCCAACCGTCCGACAGGACCTTCACGTGCGGGCGACCAAGATTGATCATCGGCTCGACGGTGAAGATCATGCCGGGACGCATCTCGACGCCCTCATTGGCGCTGCCATAGTGTAGGATGTTCGGCGCGTCATGGAAGAGCTGGCCGACGCCGTGGCCGCAGAAGTCGCGCACCACCGAGCAGCGCTCCGCCTCGGCATAGGTCTGGATGGCGGCGCCGATGGCGCCGGTGCGGGCGCCCGGCCTGATCGCCGCAATGCCGCGCATCAGGCATTCATGGGTGACCTCCAGCAGGCGCTCGGCGGCGCGCTTGATTGTGCCGACCGGGTACATGCGCGAGGAATCGCCGTGCCAGCCGTCGAGGATGTAGGTGACGTCGATGTTGACGATGTCGCCATCCTTGAGCGGCTTGTTGTCGGGAATGCCATGGCAGACGACATGGTTGATCGAGGTGCAGGACGACTTCGTGTAGCCGCGATAGTTGAGCGTTGCCGGCAGCGCGCCGTGGTCCATGCCGAATTCGAAGACGAAGCGGTCGATGGCTTCTGTGGTGACGCCAGGCTCGACCATCGGCACCAGCTCGTCGAGGCAGCGCGCGGTGAGATCGCATGCCTTGCGCATGCCGGCAAAGCCTTCCTCGCCATAGAGGCGGATCTGGCCGGTGTTTCTGAGTGGTGCGGTGGCGGCGTCGAGATAGGTGACCATTTTGTCCGTATAGCCGGGTAGGCCCTGCAGAGGCCGACGTGAAAATCTCCCCAGATTTGGCACTTGGGGGCAAAAGGTTCAAGGACGAACTGCTCGAGGCAGCCGCACAGTTCGGGATATTCGCCTTGTATGAGGTGAGGTCTTGCCGGTTTTGCCCGGCTTGCTTTCCTTTCCGGCCATCGTGCGTTAGGGCGGGTGATGTTTTCGAGACCGGGTCCCTTCACGGCGGCCAAGCGCACCAGAGTGCCCGAAGCGCCGCTGACGACAGCCTGCTCATGCCTGATGGGCATGGTGCTGCTGGCGATGCTGTGCCTCGGGCGCCCTGACGTGCCAGCTTTCGCGGATGCTGCATCGGGCCGCGCCAGCATCGGCCTGGAACGGTCTGTAGAAGCGGCGGCACTGCTGCGTGTCACCGGCAAGGCGCATGCGCTGGAGGTTCGGGCCGGGCGGCCGGCCCTGGTCAAGTTCGCCAGCGGCTATCCCGCTTTGCCGATTCTCGACGTTGTCTTTCCTTGGCTTGAACGGACTTCGCCGAAAACGGCTGTTTCAGGATACGAAGCGCCCTCGGGACCCAGGGCAAATGCCCATCAGCCGCGCGCGCCGCCGACCATCGCGGCCTGAGCGGTCCAGGACCGCAGCTTCACCCCAGATCTATCCCTGTTCGCGTCGTGACCGTGCGGCGGCTGTCGGCCGTGCACCAGTCGCGCGGCGCGTTGTTTCCGGAACCATTTCAATGCAACAACGCATCAAGACATTCAAAACCCTGTCGCGCGCCGCCTCGGCTGCCGCGTTTCTCTCCGTCCAGGCGCTCATCTGCATCGGAACCGTCTATTGGGCGGTTGCCGAGACGCTCGGCCTGTCGGAAATGGCGGCACTTGTCCTCGGGGGCCTCTTCGCCGTGCCGACCCTATTTGTGCTGATCGCCGCCACCCGCATGGCTTTCGACGCTGAGACGGATCCGGCGAACCATTAAGCCTGGCGGCCCTTGGCGCGGTCGCGATCACAAAGGGGTCGCGACCGCAGTGACGACACATTTCTGCGCCAAAGGCGGTCGAAGCAATTTTTGACGACGAACAGCGTTGGGACGCCGGTTCGGGAGATAGGGACATGGACAGACTGCAATTCGAGGTTCCGGTGCGCATAGCACCCGCGCCCGGCCTGCCAGTCGAGGAGATCTACAGCGTCGAACAGGCGCTCGATATTCTTCAGGGCTGGCCTGTGCGCCGTCAGGGCCCGATCTATCAGAAGGCGTTCAACGCCTGCTTTGGCGCCACGGTGGACGTGGTCAAGACCGAAGACGCCTGCCGGGCGTTCATGGCGTTTTGTCGTGCAAGCGGACTGATGGCCAAGGACATGATGAGGCCGCGCAAGCGTGGCGGCGAGGCGAGAACGCTGCAGGCTTGAGGCCGTCCACCGTTTTCACCTGTCCCGATTGAGATGCCGGCGATCGCGTTTGAACGGACCCGGCGATGCCGTGGGCGGATCTGGACGCGTCAATGCCAGCGCCGTTAAGCTTCCGTTTCCACATTCGCGGCTACGCCATTGCTTGTTCAGCAATGGTTGATTCGTTGCGTCAGTTCATGGTTCGGAAGATGTCTCCAGAAAAAGTCCGCGCATTCCCGATTGATCGTCAAATATTCTTGGTGAGGGAAGTCGCCGCCAAACTCGACAACCTGCATGGCGATACCGCCACTTCGTTCTGGAGGGCCAAGGCGTCGGAGTTGCTCGAGCTCGTTGTCGGATCCGGCAGGGACAAAATAGCGGCTAGCGATGAAGTGCGCAGATTCTTCCTTGCCGTACAGCGGGAGATGTCGGCTAGAGCGGCCGCCGGGTCGACACCAATTCTTTCCGCTTGAAGTCCGGTCCATCCGGCAATCAGGGGCACGGGTTACTCGCTAAGCAGTTGCCCTGTTAGCAAATGATAAACTATCTCCGGACGCGAGCTTTCCGCCCACCTAGCTGTCCTGTGCGCGTTGATCAGCCAACAAACAGCTTGTTTTTGGAAGCCAATAGATCACTGCTCAAAAATGAACCGAACTTTTTAGCCCTTCGTTCACATATGCATGTTTTCTAATCTATCTCATGACCCTCAGTTGCTTTACCCGAATTCGACTTAGAGCGAACGGCATATGCCGGGGTACGAACGCAAACGTTGCCACCATCTTCGCCCTGACCTTGCCGATCGTCGTCGGCGCCGCAGGCTTCGGGGTGGAGACCTCCTACTGGTACTACAACAGCCTGAGGCTGCAGGCGACCGCCGACGCCGCCGCCTATGCCGGCGCGCTCGAACAAATCTCAGGGTCCGACAAGCCGACGATCGTCGCGGCCGCAACCCAGTCGGCCGCATCAAACGGGCTGGGCTCCGGCACGATCGTCGTCAATACGCCACCTGCATCCGGGCCGAATACGGCGAAGAAGGCGGTCGAGGTCGTCGTCGGCCAGAACCTCGACCGGATGTTCACCTCGCTCTTCACGCAGGGCCAGGTTCCCGAACATGCGAGGGCGGTGGCCCTCATCACCAATGCTTCGAAGGCCTGCGTGCTCGCGCTCGATCCGTCCGCTTCGCAGGCGGCATTGTTTTCCGGCAACACCAGCGTCAAGCTCATCGGCTGCTCGGTGATGTCCAACTCGATCGCGTCTGACGCCATCAAGCTTCAGGGCTCGGCGGGGCTCCAGGCCGATTGCCTGATAACGGCGGGCGGCGTCTCTCTCAGCAATCCCGTCACGACCGTCTGCGCGGCCCCGATCACCCAGGCGCTGCCCGCCGCCGATCCATTTTCCGACCTACCGGCTCCGGCTGCCTCGAACCCTTGCCAGAACGCCAACAAGTCGACGCTGAAACCCGGCACCTATTGCAGCGGGCTCAGCCTCAGCGGCACCGTTACGCTGCAGCCCGGCGTCTATGTCATCCAGAGTGGCGATTTCAAGGTGAATGCGAACGCCAATGTCTCTGGTGACGGCGTCACCATTTACCTCGCTGGCTCCTCGCGCGTGTCGATGAACGGTAACGCCACCGTTTCTTTGAGTGCCCCGACATCAGGCACTTATTCCGGCGTGCTGATGTATGGTGACAGAACGAGCACTGGCGGACAGAGCACTTTCAACGGCACGGCCGCTTCGCTGCTGACGGGCGCGCTTTATTTCCCCAAGCAGCAGGTCAACTATCTCGGCAACTTCTCTGGCCAGAACGGATGCACCCAGGTCGTTGCGGACACGATCCAATGGTCCGGCAACTCAACCATCAGTCAGGATTGCACGAGCCTCGGAATGCGCGACATTCCGGCCACGCAGTCCGTGGCACTGGTCGAGTAGCCCTCCATGGAACGCCGATCGAAGCCGATGCTGCGCGATGATGCGGGGGTTGCCGCGGTCGAGTTCGCGATGATCCTGCCCTTCCTGTGCGTGGCGCTGCTCGGCATCGCCGATGGCTGGTCCTATATGACGAACTCGCTGTCGATGCGCGCCGGCGTGAAGACCGCGGCGAACCTGATCATGGAAGGATCGACCAATGATACGGTGACCCAGGCCGTTGCCATTTCGAGTTGGGAGAACCGACCGGCGGATGGTCAGGTCACGCTAAGCCGGATTTACATGTGCGGGACGACCGTGGTCGATGCTTCCGCCTTGTGCAGTGGGCCGAAGGTGCCATCCGTCTATGTTCAGATCCAGGCATCGGCCACCTGGGTGCCGCCCTTCACCTTCGGCGTTTTTTCCGGCTCCAGCGTCATCGGCCACTCGGAGGTGATCCGTGTCCGCTAGGGCAGGCGCATTCAGACGGGATCGATCGGGTGGCACCGGGTTGGAATTCGCGCTGATCGCGCCCTTTCTCATCATGCTGCTGTTCGGAATCTTCGCCTTCGGCTGGGCGATGAACGCCGTGTCCAGCGTTCGCTATACGTTGGAGACATCATCACGCTCGCTGCAGCTTCAGAACACGCTGACCCAGGCCGACATCCAGTCCATCGCCACACAGAAATTGCAGGCCCTGGGCTTGAAGGATGTGATCGTCACGATCGCCATCGATCCGGTGAGCGGTGGCTTCCGCATGGCGCATCTGACCGCCACCTATGCCTTCGTCATCAACTTCCCCTACTTCAGCGATTTCCCGATCAACTATGCGACCACGGTTACAGTGCCGCTGGTCGGCAGTTAGGGTAGTCTGCCTGGCTATGGGCTTTTGGCGTGACGCAAGACGGGTACGATTCTCAGGGCTATTGCGTCAAGGCGCACGCGATTGATTGGTGTCACAGCGGCGAGCAGCACGATACCGACTTCAACGAGCAGCAGACGACAAACATACGCCTTGCGCAGCAGATCGTTCAAACGCTGCTGGTGATCTGATTAAAATTCCCGATGAGAATAGTGAAGCCCGCTGCCTCTGGTGGCGGGCCTTCCGCATGCTAAGTCTCGCAACAGCCATGGCAGATACCATCATGTCCTCACCAAAGGAGGGAGCTATGGTTTCGGCTATTGCAAGTCAGCATCGGCAGGTACCTGACAGTCAACTGAAAGCGACAAAGCCAGAAACAGGCGAAGGATTCGCGCCAGGCAAGAGCGCCGACAGCGTAGGACATCGCGCTAAGGCAATGGTTGCCGAAACAGGCGACAGAGATCCTAACTCGCTGGGTGGCGCTGCATCGAGGATCGCCAGAATGGACATCACCGTGTTGACACCGCCGCCCGAAGAAGCGCTTGCAGAGTAAAACTAGGCTGGGGGCGGCCCACCATCATGCCGGTTGTCTGCCTCACTGTGGCGGGCTTTCTGACTGGGGCCGGATCATTCCCCAAACCTACAAGTCGCCGCCGGTAAGCTCAAACGCGATTGGTTCACCCCGGAAATCAGAGTAGCGGATCCAGCGAGGCTGAATTGTGAATAGTTGTGCCCCTTGCTTCAGAAACTCTGCTTCAAGCGGACAGTTCGCTATGTGAACATCCCTTAACCGCTGTTCTTCGTCAGCCTTGGCAGGCCGGGCCCGGCCCTCAATTTGAACGGTGACGTTTTCGTCCCAACCGATCACCATGGCGATCCGGCTGTCTCGTTCGATATTTGCCAGCTTCCGACTTCCAGGAAAACTGTCGAACACGATGTTGAGATCCTCGCCCAACGTCACCTGTATGACGGCTGCCTCTGGAGATCCATCCGGATTTACAGTGCTGATAGCCCCGAGTTTATGCCTAGCCAGAAAATCGCGAACAAGTTGCCATCGATCGTTCCTGTGCATTTTGACACGTCCTCCGCGCGAATGGCCGCGACCCTATCATCGGCATCCAAGCCATAATACCTGTGCGCCCGCTGCCTCACGGTGGCGGGCTTTGCCTTTACAGTTTGAGAGCGACCCTGGTCAGTTCACGTGCCTTCGCGACATAGCCGAGATACATGGCCAAAAACTTCTCCGAGATGTCCACGCTCTTTTTGCCCCAAGCAAACTGCTGATCCTTTCCCGACAGTCCGTAGTGTACCAGTCTTGTCGCGCCGCCCTCAGTGATCGACTCGGGCGCATTCCGCTTGGTGCCAAACAAACGGTCATCCAGATGCTCGAAGTGATTGCGAGCGTCTTTGTAGTCTTCGAAATTTATGGTGGCGACAAATTTAGCGACATCTCCGCCGAGCCTCTCAGCCACGATCGTCAGGCCGTCGTTCATCCGGTCAAGCGAGATGAGGAAGAAGTGCAGTTGAGCTAGGGCTTGAATGAAATCCTTCGCACGCCATGCAGCGAAGATGAGGCGGTGCTGGCGAGAAAGTGCCTCCCGGTATTTCTCGATGAGGTCTATCCCGTGGTCAAGCTTCCCGGTCGGATCGGCCTTCGATGCAGCGACAAACCATTCACCTGTCAGCATCCGATCCTCCTGGCCTGCTCTTCATGTCACATCCATGTCGCCCGGACCTACCGGTAGTCGCAGGAACGTCGGCGGAATCAATCAGGTGCCGTCCATGCAAATTCGCGGACGTTTATTCGGCGGATATTCGACGGAAGAGGGGGGAGAGCCACTAAGTGCTTGAAATGTCTGGTACGCCCAAGGGGAATCGAACCCCTGTTACCGCCGTGAAAGGGCGGTGTCCTAACCGCTAGACGATGGGCGCGCTCAGACGAAGCGGCTTATACTGGCGTTGTGCGCAACCGGCAACCCGTCAGGTGCCGCCTTGGACAACTTTTTTCCAGCCTGTCAAAACAGGGATGTTGTCGCGTCCGGCAAGACGCCGGTGTGCTGCCAATTATGCCGAGTGGCGGCCCTGCCAAAGCGGGCAAGGGAGGGAAGACTTTGGTCTGGGCAGGGCGCATGCCTTGGCGAGCTGCGGAGACGCGGCTATCGCTTCGTTATCCACGGGCGGAGCAAGGAGCGAAGCGACGCGGCGCCGCTGCGCGACTAGCCGTCGCCGCCACCGCTGCGCCTACGGCAGCGCCAGTTCCAGTCGCGCTCGGGGCCGACGTCGACGTGGACGGATTCGGTGTGGCAGTAGGTGCCGACGCCGCCGCGGCCGGGCATGCTTCTGATGTAGTTCGCCAGCTCCCATTTCGAAACGCCGGGAACCTGGATGTCGGCGGCGGCGCAGTACATGTGCAGCGAGTTCTTGGCGCCGTTGGCGCGGCGGTTGCGGGCCGGATCGCGATAGCCTGATGTCACCATCATCTTGCGGCCGTAGTGGCCTTCGATCGTCTTCAGTACGCGGACCAGCGACGGCTTCAGGCAAGCCACATCGACGCTCTCGTTCTGCTTGAGCAAGCCGTTGGGCGCCAACCGCGCCATGCCGGCGGCGGACGCGACCTGATAGGAGCCGCCGATTGGACCCTCGTCCTCGTTGAGGTCGACGTCGCTCTCGTCGTCGAGGCCGGATTTGCGTTTGATCTCGAACAGGGCTGTCTGGCGCACGCCGGGCAGCGCATCGCTACCAGTGATGTGGCCGCTCTCGCCACCGGTCGAGGCCAGTTGCAGCGGCTTTGCCGTGGAATCGGCCGAGGCCAGCGTGATGATCGGTTTTACGGCTGCTGGCGCCGGCTTGGCTTGCGCCGCGGGCAGGTCGCCCGACCTCGTGTTGATGAGCGGGGAAGGCGCGGCCGAGGCGGGCGTGGCGCCAAACATCGAGGCCAGGAAGCCTTTTTTCTTCGGCGCGTCGGCCTGCGGCATCTCGCCTGCCGTCACGTAGACCGCATTGTCCAACACTGGCGCGGCAGCTGGCTTCGGCGCGTTCACGCCGGCATCGGCGGCGGCGATCTGCTGGGCAACCGCGTCGTTCTGCTGCGCCGTCTGCGCCGGCTGCTGCAGGGACTGCGGGGTTTGTCCCGCGATCGTCTCGGTGCCAGCGGGCGTGGTCAGCGGAAAGGCGGCCTGCGGCTTGGCCACGGGCACATAGGCGACCTTTTCAGGGAGTGCCGTATCGCTTGCCGTCATCACGGTCGTCTGCTCGGTCGTGGTCTGCGTCGAATCGACGACGGTGGTCGACTTGCCATTCGAGGCAGCGCTTATGTCCGATGCGGTGGCATTGTAGCCGGGCATTCCAACCGACATCGTCGGGTCGCCGGCCGAGGTGCAGGAGGCCAGAAGCAGGGAGCAGAGCGCTGCCACGACGGCGCGGCGTTCTCCCTTTGCGAGGCTCCATCCTGCTGATTTCAAAGTCAAATTCCCCCTCGATGTCCGGTCGGTATATCCTTGGCGCGGCCCTGATATCGGTGCCAAGTGACCGTTGTCTCCGATCCGGAAACGAGACCTGTGTCAAATCCGCAAGCCTGGAAGTATTTTTGCAGTTATTGCCGAATTACGGCCGCGCGGTGGTTGACGACACCATTTCGCCCGCTTTTGCCGGTCCGTCAACTCACCAGACATTACAGTCCGTTACACACGCACTTTCACATAGGTGCCGGGGGCATCGCCCAAGGTTTTCATATGCTTGCCGGGTTTGCGGGCCGGAACGCGGGTGTTGTCCTTGGCCTCTATCCAGCTTTGCCAGTGCGGCCACCACGATCCGGGATGGTCGGTGGCCTTGGCTATCCACTCACCGAAATCGCCCGTCGGCGTCCCTCCGGTCCAGTACTGGTATTTGTTGGATGCCGGCGGATTGACGACCCCGGCGATATGGCCCGACCCCGCCATGACGTATTCGACCTTGCCGCCGAAGTATTTCGAGCCGAGGAACACCGAAAGCGCCGGCGCGATGTGATCTTCCTTGGAGGCGAGGTTGTAGATCGGGATGGTGATATCGCCGAGCGAGACCGTGTGGCCCGCCAGTTCCATCATGCCTTGCGAGAGGTTGTTCTCCAGGTAGCAGTTGCGCAGGTAGAACGAATGATTGGCCGCGCCCATGCGGGTGGAATCGGCATTCCAGTAAAGCAGGTCGAAGGGCAGGGGATCCTTGCCGCGCATGTAGTTGTTGACGACATAGGGCCAGATCAGGTCGCCCGAACGCAGCATGTTGAAGGCGGTCGCCATCTTGGTGCCGTCGAGGTAGCCCTTTTCGCTCATCGACTTCTCCACCGCCGCGACCTGCTCTTCGTCAACGAACACTTTCAGGTCGCCGGCATAGGTGAAGTCGACCTGTGTGGTGAAGAAGGTGGCCGACTTGATGCGGTCGTCGCCTTCCCGCGCCATCAGCGCCAGTGCCGCCGCCAAAAGCGTACCGCCGACGCAATAGCCGATCGCGTTGACGTCCCGTTCGCCGGTAGCCTTCTCGACCGTGTCGAGGCCGTATTGCAGGCCCTCGCGGATATAGGCTTCCCAGCCCTTGGTGCCGTGGCGCTCGTCCGGGTTGATCCAGGAGATGACGAAGACGGTGTGGCCTTGTTCGATCGCCCAGCGGATGAAGGATTTCTGCGGGTTGAGGTCAAGGATGTAGAATTTGTTGATCCATGGCGGGCAGATCAGCAGCGGTCGCTTGAGCACCGTCTCGGTCGCCGGATCGTACTGGATGATCTCGGCGACATCGCTGCGGCCAACCACCTTGCCGGGGGTGGTGGCGATGTTCCTGCCGATCTCGAAGGGCGAGTAGTCGGCCTGGCGCAGCTTCAGGTCGCCCTTGCCGGCGGCGATGTCCTCTGCCAGCATCTTCATGCCGCGTACCAGGTTCTCGCCGTTCGAGGCGACGGTTTCGCGAAACAGTTCCGGGTTGGTCAGGATGAAATTCGACGGCGAGATGGCGTTGGCCACCTGCTTGACGTAGAAGCCGGCCTTGTGACGGGTGTGCTCGTCCAGACCGTCGGCGTGCTCGACCAGATCGGCCGCCCAACGCGAGGTGACGAGATAAGCCTGCTTGAGAAAATCGAAGAAGGCGTTGCGGCCCCATTCGGGATCGAGGAAGCGCTTGTCGCCACGTTCGGGCTTCACGGCATCTTCGGTGGCTTCCGCGGCGTTGCTGGTGCGCTGAATGGCGTTGGCCCAGACAGTCATATAGCCGGAGAACAGTCGCGTCTGCGCTTCCAGCGCGCGCTGCGGATCGGACAGCCAGTATTCGCTGAGCTTGGAAAAGGTCTTCACCATGTCGACGACAGGCTCGGCGACGTGATCGCGCACGTCGCCTTTTTCGCGCGGCTCGGCCCATGCGGAGGCCGCTTTGCCGGCTTGCTCGATCATGCGCGCCATGTTCAGGGCGAAGCGTTCCGGGTCCTTCACCAGATATTGCTCGACGGTCGAAGGCTCGTCATCTTCCGCTTTGCCCGAATCGGGTGTCTTGGACATGGTTCGCGGGGTTCCTCCCGAAGCGTTTTCTTGACATATTAACATGGGACATCCGACGGGGTCCAATCTCGCTCTACCGCGGCTGCCAAGGAAACAATATGACGATTAACATTGGCGAGACTGTTTTTTTCGGTGCCGGACGTTTTTGCCGCATTGGGGCAGCAATCGTCCTCATGGGGATTGCCGGCTGCTCCAGCACCAGCGGCCCGGCGCCTGTGACGGGGGCGAAGGATACCGGCACCTTTCCGAACCTGAACATCAAGCCGCAGGTGGCGGCGCCGCAGTTCACCGATGCCGAGAAGAACGCCAAGCTCGCGCAATTGAAGGCCGATGAGAGCGCGCAGGCGGCAAAGAACGGCAAGCCCGACGTGGCCGACCAGGCGGCGCTCACGGATCTTGCCAAGAAGCATGGCGACGAAACGCTGAAGCAGATCGAAGGCAAATGCGATCCCGCCCTCGACCCTACCTGCAAATAAGTATATAGCGCGCGCCCAAAGCCCTTAGATATCTGGCCCCTTTGCTGTCTGGAACTGCCATGGAAGAATTTCACAAGGTTCGCCGGCTTCCGCCTTACGTCTTCGAGCAGGTCAACCGGCTCAAGGCGAGCGCCCGTTCGCGCGGCGCCGACATCATCGACCTCGGCATGGGCAATCCCGATCTGCCGACACCCAAGGCCATCGTCGACAAACTGTGCGAGGTCGTGCGCGATCCACGTACGCATCGTTATTCCTCGTCGCGCGGCATTCCGGGCCTGCGCCGCGCCCAGGCCGCGTACTATGCCAGGCGCTTCGGCGTGAAGCTCAACCCCGACACGCAGGTGGTGGCGACGCTCGGCTCGAAAGAGGGCTTCGCCAACATGGCACAGGCGATCACCGCGCCTGGCGACGTGATCCTGTGCCCCAACCCGACCTATCCGATCCACGCCTTCGGCTTCATCATGTCAGGCGGCGTCATCCGCTCGCTGCAGGTCGAGCCGGACGACGGCTTCATCCCGGCGCTCGAGCGCGGCGTGCGTCACTCGATCCCGAAGCCGCTGGCGCTGATCCTCAACTATCCGTCGAACCCGACGGCACTGGTCGCTTCGCTCGATTTCTACAAGGACGTGGTCGCCTTCGCCAAGAAGAACGACATCATCATCCTGTCCGACCTTGCCTATTCGGAGATCTATTTTGACGGCAATCCGCCGCCGTCGGTGCTGCAGGTGCCGGGCGCGATCGACGTCTGCGTCGAGTTCACCTCGATGTCGAAAACCTTCTCCATGCCCGGCTGGCGCATGGGCTTTGCGGTCGGCAACGAACGGCTGATCTCGGCGCTGACCCGAGTGAAATCCTATCTCGACTACGGCGCCTTCACGCCGATCCAGGTGGCGGCGGCACACGCGCTCAACGGCGACGGCGCCGACATTGCAGAGGTGCGCGACATCTACCATAAGCGCCGCGACGTGATGGTCGATGCCTTCGGTCGCGCCGGCTGGACCATTCCGGCCCCCGCGGCATCGATGTTTGCCTGGGCGCCGATCCCGGAGCCGTTCCGTCATCTCGGCTCGCTCGAATTCTCCAAGCTGCTCATCGAACACGCCGACGTGGCGGTGGCGCCCGGTGTCGGCTTCGGCGAACATGGCGACGATTTCGTGCGCGTGGCGCTGGTCGAGAATGAGCACCGGATCCGGCAGGCGGCGCGCAACATCAAGCGCTTCCTATCGGCCAGCGCCAAGCAACCCAACAATGTGGTGCCGCTTTCCGCTCACCGGTAAGTTTGCCGCAGACAATTTCGATCTGACTTGAGGGACGTCGCCGGCCATGGCTGAAGCATTGCGTGTTGGAATTGCCGGTCTTGGCACGGTTGGCGCGTCCGTGGCGCGCGTGCTGCGCGACAAGGCGGCGGAACTGACCCGGCAATGCGGGCGCGACATCGTCGTCACCGCGGTTTCGGCGCGTGACCAGAAACGCGATCGCGGCGTCGATGTCAGTTCGGCAAAGTGGTTCGACGATCCGGTCAAGATGGCGCAGACAGCCGATATCGACGTGTTCGTCGAACTGATCGGCGGCGATGAGGGGCCGGCGCGGTCGTCGGTGAAGGCGGCACTCGAAGCCAGCCGTCATGTCGTCACCGCCAACAAGGCGCTGCTGGCCAAGCATGGCGTGGCGTTGGCCGAGATCGCCGAGAAGCGCGGCGTGCTGCTCAACTATGAGGCGGCGGTAGCGGGCGGCATTCCCGTCATCAAGACCATGCGCGAGGCGATGGCCGGCAATTCGGTCAACCGCGTGTTCGGTATCCTCAATGGCACCTGCAACTACATCCTGACCCGCATGGAGGCCGAGGGCATCTCGTTCGACGCCTGCCTGAAGGACGCCCAGCGGCTCGGCTATGCCGAGGCCGATCCGACTTTCGACATCGAGGGCCACGACACCGCGCACAAGCTATCGATCCTGACCAGCCTTGCCTTCGGCACAAAAATCGCAGCCACCGACATCTACATGGAAGGCATTTCCAACATCACCCAGGCCGACATCCGCGCGGCCGGCGATCTCGGCTACCGGATCAAGCTGCTGGGCGTTGCCCAGCGCACCGACAGTGGCATCGAGCAGCGCGTGCACCCGACCATGGTACCGACCGCCTCGGTCATCGCGCAGGTGCACGGCGTCACCAATGCAGTGGCGATCGAGACCGACATATTGGGCGAACTGCTGCTCTCCGGCCCCGGCGCCGGCGGCAACGCCACGGCCTCGGCCGTCGTCGGCGACATCGCCGACATCGCCAAGAGCCGGCCCGGCTTCCAGCACGGTCCGGTCTTCGGCCGGCCGGCGAAGGAGCTGAAACCCTATAAGAAGGCGCAGATGCGCAGCCATGCCGGCGGCTATTTCATCCGGCTGACCGTGCATGACCGTATCGGCGTCTTTGCCGCGATCGCCAAGCGCATGGCCGACAACGACATTTCGCTGGAATCGATCGTCCAGCACGCGGTCAACGGCGAGGCGGCGGCGCAGAAGACAGTGATCCTGGTGACGCATGAGACGACCGAGGCCGCCGTACGCAAGGCCGTCGACGGGATCACCAAGGATGGCCATCTGACCGACAAGCCGCAGGTCATCCGCATCGAGCGGGCAGGGTAGCTTCCCTCTTCAGGGCGCCGCGCGGGACAGGAATCCCGCCGGTATTGCGCATCGGTCTGGCGGCAAGCCGCACCGATCGACCGGAACGAATTCGCGTGGGCGCCGTTTCCTTGGTCAGCAACCAAAGGAACCTCTTCATGGCCGATACCAACAAGTCCGACAGCCCTCACATCGACGACATCCAGAAGACGCTGGAAAAGCAGATCGCCGAACTGCGCAAGGAAATCGCCAAGATCAACAAGAGCATTTCAGCGCGGAGCGCGGAAATGCTCGACGACGCCAGCGAGCAGGCTTCGGATTTGTACGATACAGCCGCGGCCCGCGCGTCGCGAACCGCACAGCAGTTGCGCAGCCAGGCGCAGGCTGTGTCGGAAGTCGCGCGCGAAAATCCCGGTACGACGACAGCTGTGATCGGCGTGATCGGCCTGCTCGGCTTTCTGGCCGGCCTGGCCATTGGCCAGTCGATGAACGACAACTCGCGCCGCTGGTATTGACCGCGGAATGATGGAGCCGGCCTTGCCGGCTCATTTCTCTGTTTTCAGCATATCATTTCCAGGAGGGCACCATGGCTTCATCGATGTTGATCAGCATCCTGATCACGTTCCTCGTCATCATCCTCGTCCTCTATCTGGTTCAGCGCCTGCCGCTCGACGCCCGGATGAGACAGATCGCCCAGATCATCGTCCTCATCATCGGCATCATTTCACTGCTCAAATACCTTGCGGTTTTCTAGACTACGCCGCCGAGGCGCGATTTCCCCTATTCAAGCCGGCCCGGTTCTTTGCGACTGGGCCGGCTTTGTTTCAAGAATGTGGTTTAATCGATTGATATTGCTGGCTATTCGATAAAACCCCCGCGAGGTCTTGCCGTTGTCATGGTCGTTTGACAAAAGAGACGCGCCTCCGGCGGGAGGCCGCATATCAACGAGGAAAATTGCCAGATGAATGTGGCCCAGAACATTGTCGCCGGCCTTGACCGGATACTCACCATGGAACTGGTGCGCGTCACCGAACGGGCCGCTGTCGCGGCTGCCAGGCTGCGCGGGCGCGGTGACGAAAAGGCGGCCGACCAGGTTGCCGTCGATGCCATGCGCCAGGAGCTCAACCGGCTTGCCATCAGGGGCACGGTGGTGATCGGCGAGGGCGAGCGGGACGAGGCGCCGATGCTCTATATCGGCGAGGAAGTCGGCTCGGGCAAAGGCCCGGCGGTCGATATTGCGCTCGATCCGCTCGAGGGCACGACGATCTGCGCCAAGAACCTGCCCAATGCGCTCGCCGTCATCGCGATCGCCGAAAAGGGCAGCCTGCTGTTCGCACCCGACGTCTACATGGACAAGATCGCCATCGGTCTTGGCTATGCCGACGGCGTCATCGACATCGACGCCTCGCCGGCTGACAACATCGCCAGCCTTGCCCGCGCCAAGGGCGTCGCGGTTTCGGACATCACCGCCTGTATCCTCGACCGGCCACGCCACACCAAGCTGATCGACGCCGTGCGCGCCACGGGTGCCGCGATCCGGCTGATCGGCGACGGTGATGTCGCCGGCGTCATCCACACCACCGATCCCGAGGAGACCGGCATCGACATCTATCTCGGCACCGGCGGCGCACCGGAGGGCGTGCTGGCAGCGGCGGCGTTGCGGTGCACCGGCGGCCAGATGCAGGGCCGGCTGATCCTCGACACGCCGGAAAAGGTAGCACGCGCCGCAAAGATGGGTATTTCCGATCCGAAGCAGGTCTATCGGACGGAAGACATGGCGCGCGGCGACGTGCTGTTCGCGGCCACCGGTGTCACCGACGGCAACATGCTGGCCGGCGTCAAGTTCGGCCGCAACACCATCACCACCCACACGATCGTGCTGCGCTCGTCGTCGCGGACGGTGCGCGAGATCAAGGCCAGGCACCAGGATCTGGATAAGTTCTAGGTTTCTTTCCGTTGTTGGCTTGGGTCCTTGCGGACCAGCATGGCAGTTGTTAGCCCTGTGGCTGCATCGGATGATGCTGGCCGCAAGGATTTGACGATGAAACCGTTCGACTGGCACGCGGATGCGATTTCGAGTGCTACAGCCGTCACGAAGTCCTATCGCAACACACAGAACGTGCGCCGCTATTTCACCCGCGAATGCGGCGATGCGTTCAGGTTCGACCGGCCTTTCATGGCCTGGCTCAAGGACGGTGCGGACAAGACCATGGGCGATGCGGCCGACGAATGGCTGCGGCGCCAGGCTGAAAAGCGGAAAGCGTAGTTTTCTTGACATCTCCCGTGACGGCGCCTCGCCGCGAACCGCTTGGCTTTGCCAGCCTTTGGCCTCAAGCGCGTCGCGCCCACGCGACGTGCTTTAGGCTGTTGTTTGTGCATGTTTTTGTCCCAAAACCGCTGCACACTTTTGGGCGACATGCATTATCCTGCGGCCAATTATGAGTTGGCAAAACGCATGACCGGCGACAAACGCCTCTTCCTGGATGTCAGGCAGTCGGCTACCGGGGTTTCCTGGGAGCACCGGCTGACCGAGCGGCAGGACATGGTCGCGCTCGCCATCGCGCAAGGCCACGGCGTGCCCGACATCGTCGCGCGCGTGCTTGCCGGTCGCGGCGTCACCGCCGAGCAGACCGAGCGGTTTCTCGACCCGACGATCCGCGACCTGCTGCCGGATCCGGCGTCACTGACCGATATGGACAAGGCGGCGGCCCGCATCGCCGCTGCCGTCATGGCCAAGGAAAAGGTGGCAATCTTCGGCGACTATGATGTCGACGGCGCTGCCTCGTCGGCTTTGCTGAAACGGTTCCTGGCGCATTTCTCGGTGCCGTCGGAAATCTACATTCCGGACCGCATTTTCGAAGGCTATGGCCCCAACCCCGATGCCATGCGCGAACTCGTTTCCCGCGGCGCGACGCTGATCGTCACCGTCGATTGCGGCACCAACAGCGCCGTTTCCATCGACGCCGCCAATGCGGCCGGCGCCGATGTCGTCGTGCTCGACCACCATCAGGTCGGCGGTGCCTTGCCGGCGGCAATTGCCGTCGTCAATCCCAATCGCGACGACGACCTTTCGGGACAGGGCCATCTCTGCGCCGCCGGCGTGGTCTTCCTCGCCCTTGTGCAGACGGCCAAGATCCTGCGCGGGCGGATAGTCGATGCCACGCCGCCGGACCTGCTTTCCCTGCTCGATCTTGCCGCACTTGCCACCGTCTGTGATGTGGTGCCGCTGACCGGCGTCAACCGCGCTTTCGTGGTCAAGGGACTGCAAATGGCGCGCCAGCAGAAGAACGAAGGGCTGGCTGCACTCGCACGGGTGTCGCGCATCGGCGAGCCGATCAGCACCTTCCATCTCGCCTATCTGATCGGCCCGCGCATCAATGCCGGCGGACGCATCGGTGATGCCGCACTTGGCAGTCGCCTGCTTGCCACCGACGATCCGGTCGAGGCCCGCACCATCGCCGAGACGCTCGACCGGCTGAACCAGGAACGGCAATTGATGGAGCAGGAGATGCTGGCGGCAGCCCGCACCGAGGCCGATGCCGAGCTTGCAGGCGGCAACGGCCCTGCCATCGTCGTCACCGCCAGCAACAACTGGCACCCGGGCATTGTCGGCCTGCTCGCTTCACGGCTGAAGGACCATGCGCGCCGGCCGGCCTTCGCCATCGCCTTCAATGCCAGCGGCACAGGCACCGGCTCGGGTCGCTCCGTATCGGGGTTCGACCTCGGCCGGCTGGTGCGCGAGGCGGCCGATGCCGGGCTGATCATCAAGGGCGGCGGCCACGGCATGGCGGCCGGCATAACGGTGGAGCGGGCGAAGCTTGGCGAGCTCAGGGCGTTTTTCGAAGAGCGGGCGGCGGCCGACGTGTTCCGCCTGCAAGGCGAGGAAAGCCTGGCGATCGATGGGGCGCTTGCCGCCGAAGGCGCGACGCTCGTCCTTCTCGACGCGCTGGAGAAAGCCGGACCGTTCGGCGCCGGGCATGCGGCGCCGGTCTTCGTGCTGCCGCGTCACCGGCTCGCAGATGCACGGCCGGTTGGCACCAACCACATCCGCGTCGAGCTGCAGTCGGAAAGTGGCGGCCGCATCCAGGCGATCGCCTTTCGCGCCGTCGATACCGCACTTGGCGAATTCCTGTTCAAGAACCGGGGCAAGACCGTGCATGTCGCCGGCTCGCTGTCGGGCAATTACTGGAACGGCAACCGCACGGTGCAGTTTCGCATCATCGACGCGGCGCGTGCGTAAGGTCACCGTGGGGCGGCCTAGGATCGTATTTGCTTCCGAAATTCGCCTGGCGCCATTCGCGTTGGTCGGCGCGCGTCAAGCGTTTGTTTCCGTGCTTTGGAAGACATTGATCAGGCGAGAACGGACTGCAGCCGGGTCAGTTCGCCGATCTGCGCCATCGTTGCCTGATAGCCGAGGCTGATCGCCTCGTCGGCGCGGTGGAATTCGGTCAGGCCGATATGGCTGAGCTTCGGCTGCAGCGACATGTCGGGCGGGTCGCCGGCGAGCCTAGCGCGCGAGATGCGGTCCTGGATGATGTTGAAGGCCTCGACCATTACACCGGTTATGCCGAGCCGCGTCTGATGCGACTGGTGCTCGGCATCGACCCGGCCGGGCCGCGGCGCATCCTTTTCGACAACCAATTCGCCGGCGCTGTGCTTGATGACGGCGGCGCGGCCGAACAGATCGTAGTGGAGGTTGACCGCCACCACGAGCGGCTGCTCATAGGCGCGGCAGACCGAAACCGGCACCGGGTTGACGAGCGCACCGTCGACCAGCACGCGGCCGTTGCAATTCACCGGCTCGAACACGCCGGGCAGCGCATAGGAGGCGCGCATTGCGGTGATCAATGAGCCGCTCGACAGCCAGATTTCGTGGCCGGTGCGGATTTCGGAGGTGACTGCGACGAACGGCTTAGCCAGGTCCTCGAAACGAATGCCGGCCATGTGCTCGCGCAGTCGGGCGTCGAGCTTCATGCCGCCGAACAGGCCGCTGCCGCGCAGGTTGAGATCCAGCAAGCCAAAAATGCGTCGCTTGGTCAGGCTGCGGGCGAATTCTTCCAGTTCGTCCAGTTTGCCTGAGAGGTAGCAGCCGCCGACCAGGGCACCGATCGAGGTGCCGGCTATCATCGAGACTTCGATGCCGGCTTCATCGAGCGCGCGCAGCACGCCGATATGCGCCCAGCCTCGGGCGCAGCCGCCGCCCAGGGCGAGCGAAATGCCGGTTTTCCTTGGTGGTTTTGTTTCGGATGCGCCGCCCGACGAGGACAGGCCATTGGCCTCCCTGACATCAGGTTTGTTACGCAATGACGCCCACTCGAGCATCATGATCTCCCTTGTCCCACGGCTAATATAAAGGCGGGCCGTATCGAAATGGTGAATCTATGTGACTTGGATCAGGCAGAAGGTTCAAGCTGATGGTTTCCGATACGTGGTTTCCGCATCGAACAGCGGCTTGCTGCCGTCGTCAACAAGCGTCCCCTTGCCGTCGACCAGCCCCACCGTCCGATAAAAGCATGAACGTCGGCCCGTGTGACAGGTTGCGTCGTGGCCCAACACTTTGACGCGCAGCCACAATGCATCCTGATCGCAATCGGTGCGCATCTCGACGACATGCTGAAAATTGCCTGACGTTTCGCCCTTTTTCCACAACGCGCTGCGCGAGCGTGACCAGTAGTGGGCGATGCCTGTCTCCAGCGTCAGCGCCAGTGCTTGCGCATTCATGTGCGCAACCATCAGCAGCATGCCATCTTCGGCGTCGGTGACGACCACCGTGACGAGACCGGTTGCGTCGAAGCGCGGTGAAAACACCGCGCCTTCCTCCAACGCTTTCTTGTCCGAGGGAGCTTTCGGAAATTCCAGTGCCGACATCGCCGGTCCTTATCTAGCGATATTGGCTAGGGGTTTACACCCCGCCACCGCGCACCATGGTGACGAAACGAACCTGCTCTTCGGGCGTGTCCTTGAAGACGCCGGTGAAGGTCGAGGTGAGGGTGGTTGAGCCCTGCTTGCGGATGCCGCGCATGGCCATGCACATGTGCTCGGCCTCGATCATCACGGCGACGCCGCGCGGATTGAGCACATCCTGGATGACGCCGGCGATCTGCGCCGTCAGCGCCTCCTGGGTCTGCAGGCGATGGGCAAAGATATCGACCACGCGCGCGATCTTGGACAGGCCGACGACCTTGCCGTCCGGCAAGTAGCCGACATGCGCCTTGCCGATGATCGGCACCATGTGGTGTTCGCAATGCGAGTGGAACTGGATATCCTTGACGATGACCAGGTCGTCATAGCCGGCGACCTCCTCGAAGGTGCGACCGAGCTCTTCCGACGGGCACATGTCGTAGCCGCCGAACATTTCGCGGAAGGCCTTGGCCACCCGCTTCGGGGTGTCTACCAGCCCTTCGCGGTCCGGATTGTCGCCGGTCCAGCGCAAAAGCGTGTGCACGGCGGCCTCGACTTCGGCTTCGCTCGGCCGGTCGGTGACCGGCTTCTCCATATAGGCTGACTGGGGCATGAGCTTCTTGATGACGGCATCCATAAAGGCGTCTCCCGTAGTCCCTCTCGGCGGAGGAACGAGTTGAACGGACCACGACCTTTCGGTGTCGGAAACTTGCCCGGTTTCCAGCCCGTAAGTGGCGTGAACTTCCCGGCAAGGACACTGGCTTTCATTGTCTTGTCGATACCGGACTGCCAACATTATATAAGGTCATGACGAGCGAAAGGAAGACACGACAGCGGCAATCGCTGTTCGCTTGGCGGCGACGGATTGGAAAATAATGATCAACGACGTCTACAATGCCAAAATTCTCGGTTTTGCCGGAAACATCGCCCGCATCGGCCGCCTCGACCATCCTGACGCGACCGCAAAGGCGCATTCCAAGCTGTGCGGCTCGACCGTCACCGTCGACCTCACGATGGAGGACGGCGTGGTCACCGACTTCGCCCACGACGTGAAGGCCTGCGCGCTCGGCCAGGCGTCATCCTCGATCATGGCGCAGCATGTCGTCGGCGCGAGTGCCGAGGAATTGCGCGCGGTGCGCGACGCCATGCTGAAGATGCTGAAGGAAAATGGCGCCCCGCCTGACGGCCGCTTCGCGGACCTGAAATATCTGGAACCGGTGCGCGACTACAAGGCGCGGCATGCCTCGACCATGCTGACCTTCGACGCCGTGGTCGACGCGATCGGCCAGATCGAGAAGAAGCGCGCCGAAGAAGCGGCCTAGACTTCGCTATCCCTCAGTCCCGCGAAGCTCTTCGACAAGCCAGTCCGCAAAAATCTCCGCCTGTCGGCTGAGGCGCTGGAAATCAGGCGCGACAAGCCAATACGCACCATAAGGGATTTCCATCTCAAATGGACGAACCAAGAGACCGGCCCGAAGGTCTGCGCCGTTCAGGATGCGGTCGCCCAAAGCGACGCCGTGCCCGAGTTTCGCGGCCTGCATGGCAAGCGCTGCGTCGGTATAAAGTGGTCCTCTCTGCTGGGCGAGATCTGGAAGGCCCAGTGCCTGAAACCATGTCGCCCAGCCATCGCGATTGTAGTCATGGAGCAAGGTATAGTGCCGCAGGTCGGCCGGCGATGTCAGAGGGACGCCCGACGAGAGCAACTCCTGTGCAAGGACCGGGGTAACCAGAACGTCGACCAGATGCCGCGCTTGTGTGCGCGGCCAAGACCGGGCATTTGCTCCGTATCGAATCGCGATTTCTGCTTCGTGTCCGCGAAACTCTATGAGCCGTGAGTCCGCGTCGACTGAAATGTCGATCTCCGGGTGGCGCTGCTGAAACGAATTCAGTCGCTGTATCAGAAATTCGCCAGCAAAGGACGGTTCGACGCTGACCCGCAACGGGCTCTGGGCCGGCTTGCTGAGGACCTGTGATAGCTGGCGATCGATGTCGTCAAAGCTGGTGGTTAACTGACTTAGGAGAGTTTGCCCTGTTTCCGTCAGTTCAACTCTGCGATGAAGCCGCTCGAACAACGGCCTGCCGATCAGAACCTCTAGTTCTCTTATTTGCCGGCTGATCGCCGCCTGCGAGACGAAAAGCTCCTCGGCGGCCTTGCTGAAGCTCAGATGCCGGCCCGCCGCCTCGAAGCTCCTCAATGCCGTCAGCGGCAGGCGTCCGCGCTTCATTCGCATAACCTCAGATTATCCGAAGTGGAAATTATACTCGTTTGAAGGCGAAGGCCAGCGGCGGTCTAATCCGTGTCAAAGGAGACACGGTCATGATCCAGATCCTGAGCATCTTCGACGATGTCATGCGGATCGTCACGTTTCAGTGGCATGACGACAGACCGCATGCAAAGCGCTGCGAAGAGCCGGTCAGTCCTGATCGGTGGGCGCCTTTGGCCGGCCGGCAGCCGCTTCGCCGTTCCAGACCCTGATGGCTTGCGAGTGGGCAGAAGGGATTGCGTTCTCCAGCCGAAGCCCACATCTATCGCGTGGGAAACGCGATTGTATCGAGCATGATCTCTGGACAAACGGTTTCCGTTTGTCCGAGGAAACCGGTGACCACTTTCGGGATCATGCTCTGGAGCGGAGGCTGCGGTGGGGCACCAGCATGGGCATATTGCCGGAGCGCCAAAGCGCGGCCGCAACTGGCCCGGCCCGTGGCGCAAGACGCCCGGCCGGCTCCTGGGAACGTCGCTCGTGCGCCTGTACCAGCTGACGCTGTCGGGCTTTATCGGCAATTCCTGCCGGCACCTGCCGACCTGTTCCGAATATGCGCACGAGGCGATCGCCCGCCATGGCCTGTGGGCCGGCGGTTGGATGGGATTTTTCCGGGTGCTGCGCTGCGGGCCATTCGGAACGCATGGCATCGACCTTGTACCGGAGGTGCTGGCCGAGCGCTATGTCTGGTTCGCGCCGTGGCGGTTTTGGCGGATCGGCAGCAAGCGCGGCCGAGCGCAGGGCTGATCGAGCCTGCCAAGCTTGCGGTTTACGATCTGGTAGGGTTAACGCGAAGCTGCACAAGGACTGCGCATTTGAGACAAAATCGAGACAAGAGACCTCGCTAAGCCGCTCGCGAACCCCTCTGGAGCGAGCATCAAATGCGTAATTTCGACCGTCTTCCCTTCATCTTTGCCGCGATCTTGTTCCTGCTCGCCTGGCTGCTGGGATTTCCGCTGCGCGCGCAATCGGCGGCGCTTGGGGACGTGCAGTGTACGCTGATCCTCGACGCCGCGGGCGGCAAGACGCTGCACCAGGATAGTGTGTGCGATCAGAGGTTCAGCCCGTCTTCGACGTTCAAGGCGCCGCTGTCGCTGATCGACGCGCGCGGATGATGTGGCCGCCGGAGTTGGTTGGCGCTCGCCTTGGTGTCCTGGAAAAACGGGCGGCGATATCGCTGCTTTCGAGATCTTCGATTTCATCGAATCCGAGATCGGAGAGTGATTTCGCCAGTTCGCCAGGGACGAAGAAGCTGATCCACGGCTCGCCGACAGAAGCGACGCGTGCCGCGTAGAAAGCCAGGGCGGCCTGTCCGGCCGCATCGCGAATCTCATACGGTTCGCTGTAGTCGAACACCACCTCCGAACCCGGGGTGGTGGCAATGTAGGACAGCGTGCTGAAGATCGCGTCTTTCGTCAGGTATGGCACGACCCCCAGCCAGATGAAGAAGCTTGACTCGCTCGACTTCAAGCCGACCGATGCCAGTTCCTCGGGCAGACGCTGCCGCTCGAAATTGACCGGCACGAAAGTGGTGGTGGGCGGTTCGCCAAGACCGGCATCGGCGATACACCTGCGTTTCCAGGCTTGGGTTGCCGGATGATCGACCTCGAACACCAAGAGATCCGGGTACGGATTGCGCAGCGAAAACGTGTCGAGGCCGGCCCCAAGCACGACGAGTTGGCGGGTGCCGCGACGCACCGCCGCCGCCAGCCAATCCTCGGCAAAGCGGGCGCGCGCCGCCACGTACAGGCGCATACGCTGGCTGTGGGCGTCTTCTTGCGCAAGTTGCTGTTCGACGGGAGCACCTTCACCGAGAATCGCAATCGCGTATGGGTCGCGAAACAGCGCCGCCTCCGGTGAAATCTGATGGAGAGCCCTCAAGCGCGCAACGCGCAGGGCGGTTCGGCTGGGGGATGTGTCTTCCATGCCCCCGATTCCAGACCATGCCGGCGATGTTCGCAAGCCTTGACGACCGGCCTGCGACATCTCAGGCGACATTTCCTGACGGCCAGGCCAATCAGTGCTCTTTACCTAGCGCGGCACTGCCTCTAAAACCCGCCCGCCGCCGGACGCATCCGGCTTTACCCCCATGCATGTCGCCCAAAGCGTTGCACACTCTGAACGACATGCAGTTGACCACCCGCGCTCGTTTGCGGGACTGGATAGGAGAACCCCATGCTGAATTCCGTTTCCCTGACATTTCCCGATGGCTCCGTCCGCGAATATGACGCGGCGATGACCGGTGCCGGGCTTGCCGAATCGATCTCGAAATCGCTGGCCAAGAAGGCGGTCGCCTACAGTATCGACGGCGTCGTGCGCGACCTCAGTGATCCGCTGGGCAGGTCCGGCAAGGTCGAGATCGTCACCCGCGACGACCCGCGCGCGCTGGAGCTCATCCGCCACGACACCGCACATGTGCTGGCGGAAGCCGTGCAGGAATTGTGGCCGGGGACGCAGGTGACCATCGGGCCGGTGATCGAGAACGGCTTCTATTATGATTTCGCCCGCAACGAGCCTTTCACGCCCGACGATTTCCCGGTGATCGAGAAGAAGATGCGCGAGATCATCGCGCGCAACAAGCCGTTCACCAAGGAAGTCTGGTCGCGCGACAAGGCGAAAAAAGTGTTTGCCGACAAGGGCGAGCGCTACAAGCTGGAACTGATCGACGCCATTCCCGAGGATCAGGACCTCAAGATCTATGCGCAAGGCGACTGGTTCGACCTCTGTCGTGGGCCGCATATGGCCTCGACCGGGCAGATCGGCAATGCCTTCAAGCTGATGAAGGTTGCCGGCGCCTATTGGCGCGGCGACAGCAACAATCCGATGCTGACGCGCATCTACGGCACCGCCTGGGCCGACCAGGCGCAGCTCGAGGCCTACCAGACGATGCTGGAGGAGGCGGAGAAGCGCGACCACCGCAAACTCGGCCGCGAGATGGATCTGTTCCATTTCCAGGAAGAGGGGCCGGGCGTCGTCTTCTGGCACGCCAAGGGCTGGAAGATGTTCCAGAACCTGGTCAACTACATGCGCCGCCGGCTTGACGAGCAGGGCTATCAGGAGGTCAACGCGCCGCAGGTGCTCGACAAGAGCCTGTGGGAGACCTCGGGCCATTGGGGCTGGTATCGCGACGCCATGTTCAAGGTGACGGTCGCCGGTGACGATACCGACGACGACCGCGTCTTTGCACTGAAGCCGATGAACTGTCCGGGCCATGTGCAAATTTTCAAGCATGGGTTGAAGTCTTATCGCGATCTACCCGTAAAACTTGCGGAATTCGGAAATGTGCATCGCTACGAGCCATCCGGCGCGCTGCATGGGCTGATGCGAGTGCGCGGCTTCACCCAGGACGATGCGCATATCTTCTGCACCGAGGAACAGCTGGCGTCGGAGTGCCTGCGCATCAACGATCTGATCCTGTCGACCTATGCCGATTTCGGTTTCGACGAGATCAGCGTCAAGCTGTCGACGCGGCCGGACAAACGTGTCGGCACCGACGAGGCGTGGGACCACGCCGAGGCGATCATGGCCAGCGTGCTGGAGACGATCAGGACGCGGTCCGGCAATCGCATCAAGACCTCGATCAACCCCGGCGAGGGCGCCTTCTACGGACCGAAATTCGAGTATGTACTTAAGGATGCCATCGGCCGCGAATGGCAGTGCGGCACGACGCAGGTCGACTTCAACCTGCCGGAGCGTTTTGGCGCCTTCTACATCGGCTCGGATTCGGAGAAGAAGCAACCTGTCATGGTGCATCGCGCCATCTGCGGTTCGATGGAGCGCTTTCTCGGAATCCTGATCGAGAACTATTCCGGTCATTTCCCGCTGTGGTTCGCCCCGCTGCAGGTGGTGGTGGCGACGATCACGTCGGACGCCGACGATTATGCGACCGAGGTGGTGGCAAAGCTCAAGGCCGCCGGATTGTTGGCGGAAGCGGATTTGCGCAACGAGAAGATCAACTACAAGGTCCGCGAACACTCGCTGGCCAAGGTTCCGGTGATCCTCGTCTGCGGCAAGCGCGAGGCGGAGGAGCAGACGGTCAACATGCGCCGGCTGGGCTCGCGCGACCAGGAATCGCTCGGCCTTGCCCAGGCGATCGCGCAATTGACCGAAGAAGCGGTCACACCGGACCGCAGGCGCAAACGCGCTGCCTGATCTGCATGGTCCAGACGACATGGCGGTGGAGCGATCCACCGCCATTTTCATATCCCTGTCACGCCAACCTTGTAACGAGCCCTTATGCTCAAGCTGAAATTGCGCGAACGGTCCTTTCCCGAGCTTTCCTATGCCAATCCGCGCCAGCCGGCGCTGACGCGCTGGTTCATTCATTCGGTCGAGGGCCTGTCGGGTCGCGACCGTTACACCGCGCTTTATGATTTCTGGCGCCGCCAGGTCGTGCCGTCAGGCGAGCGCGTTTTCAGCCGCATGCTCGACCTGATCGACGTCCGGGTGCGGACAGCGGATCAATGGCCGCCCGCGCAATTGCCGGATACACCGCTGGTGATCGTCGCCAACCATCCGTTCGGCATCGGCGACGGCATCGCCGTGCTGTCGCTGGCAGAGCAGCTGGGGCGGCCGTTCCGGGTGATGATCCACAAGGATCTGCTCAAGATCCGCGAGATGGAGCCTTATTCGCTGCCGATCGACTTTTCCGAGACCAAGGACGCGCTGAAGAACAACATGGCCGTGCGCCACGAGGCGGTTCGGCTTTTGAAAGAGGGCGTCACCATCGTGGTGTTTCCGGCCGGTGGCGTCGCCACCGCGCCCAAGGGCTTTGGCCGGGCACGCGACCTGCCGTGGAAGATGTTTCCGGCCCGTCTCGTCCAGGACGCCAAGGCGTCTGTCATTCCGATGCATTTTTCCGGGCAGAACGGTCGACTGTTCCATCTGGTCAGTGGCCCGATGAACATGGCCGAGAGCGATGGCCGCCTGGCGAAATTCGTCGGCAAGGCGTCGCTGACGCTGCGCACGTCGCTGCTCATCCGCGAATTCGCGCGGCTGTCCGGCAAGGCGATCGAGGTCCGCGTCGGCAATGTGCTGAGCTGGAGCGAGCTGGAGCCACTGCGCGATCGCAAGGCATTGCTCGACCGCCTTTATCGCGGCGTGTTCGACCTGGCGCCAATCGTGGCGCGTCGCCGGCTTCCGTTCCTGCCGGCACGGACCAAGCTGGCGGCCTGAAGTCGGCAAGCCCGCGGCGGAAGGTTAATCAGCACCTTCTTCAGGATCAATCGCCGCAGCCTCGGTGGCCAGAACCTCGATTTCCTGGTTCTGTCCGGCAACGACCGTAAAATCCTTCTGGTAGATGCGGTCGCGGTTCTTGGCGATGATGGTGTAGTCGCCCTCGGCGAGCACCATCGAGGCGAAGGCGCCGACGGATTCCTTGATCGGATCGCCGGATTCGTTGAGCAGCGACCAGGACGTGTCGGCGATCGCCTCGCCACCGGTTTCGCGTACCAGCTTCATCGTGATCTCGGCGGCATGATGCTCGACGGTGGCTTCGGTCAGCTTGCCGGCCTCGACGCGGATGTCGGAGCGGATGACCGCGTTGACCGCGCCATAGGTCGAGACGACATGGTAGGTGCCGGCGTTGAGCCGCACGACACTGTTGGGTTCGACATCGGGTATGATCAGCGCGCGCTCGCCATTCGGCGCGGCGGTGCCTTCGTAGATCGAGAAGCGCAGGTTCTTCGGCGGAATGCGCACCCCGCCGGACAGAACCGCGTCGAGCTTGAGGCCGCCGGCGTCGAGGACGAGGCTTTCGCGCTTGGCGTCTTTGCCGACAACGGTGATGCGTTTGGTGGCGCCGGCCCGGCCATAGGAGGCGTGAACCAGGTAACTGCCGGGTTCGAGCTGGAAGACGGCGGTGCCGCCATGCGCGGAGGCGACCATCGGCAATTTGCCGTTGACGGCCTCGGGCTTGAAGACGCGCCAGACGATACCGCGGGTGATGTCGGCGCCCTTGTCTGTCAACTGGGCGGACAAGGTGATGGCGTCGCCGCTGCCGAGGGCCAGCGACCTCTCGCTTTTCGGCGTCGCGTAGCTCGAAATTCCGGGAAGCTTGAGATTGCTAACGCCATCCGCGTTCTGTGCCATGGCGAGCGAAACCGGCGCCATGAACAGCAAGGCGACCAACCAGACCAGGAAAAGACGCAGTGTCCCCTCAAACATGCCTTGCGTTGAAGCCTATGGCGGTGGCAATTTCAAGGCTTAAGAGTCCAACCGATACGACTCTTCCGTCCGGCGCGCCCCGCGCTATTGCCCGAGCCGCCCGAATTCCCGATGGTGCGCTCCAGCTCAAAACAGAGTGTTTTAGGAGACTTGCGCCCATGGCGTCGCCGATCATCGACTTCCTGCTGACCCGAAACTCCGCACCGATCCCCGATTTGAAGGAGCCGGCGCCGAGCGATGCGGAGATCGCGACGATGATCACTGCTGCCTCGCGGGTGCCCGACCATGGCAGGCTGGAACCCTGGCGCTTCATCCTCTATCGCGGCGACGCCCGCGTCGAGATCGGCAGGCAACTGGCAGCACTTGCCGAGCAGCGGGAGGGGCCGTTGCCGGAAGGCCGCCGCAACCAGGAACTGGCGCGGTTCTCGCGTGCGCCGCTGGTGATCGGCGTGGTGTCGATCCCCAGGGAGAATCCAAAGATCCCGCAATGGGAGATGTTCCTGTCGGGCGGCATGGCGGCGATGAACCTGATGATGTCAGCCAATGCTTTGGGCTATGGTACCAATATGATCAGCAACTGGTATTCGGATGTGCCCGAGGGTAGGGCGCTGCTGGGGCTGGCGCCGCAGGAGCGCGTCATTGGCTTCGTCCATATCGGCTCCTATTCCGCCCCGGCGCCGGAGCGGCCCCGGCCCGATCCGGCGAAGCTCTATGCCGATTATTCGGGGCCGTGGGCGGGCTGAAATGTTCTACGAACCTTCAAAGGGCCACGGGCTGCCGCACGATCCTTCCAAGGCGATCGTGGCGCCGCGTCCGATCGGCTGGATATCGACGCTGAACGGGGCCGGCGAGATCAATCTCGCGCCATACTCGTTCTTCAATGCCGTTTCGACGCGGCCCTTCATCGTCTGGTTTTCCTCCGAAGGTGAAAAGGACAGCGCCACCTTCGCGCAGGAAACCGGCGAGTTTGTCGCCAATCTGGTCAGCCGCGATCTCGCGGAAAAGATGAACCGCACGTCCGTCGACGCGCCGCGCGGCGTCAATGAGTTCGCCTATGCAGAGCTTGCCATGGCGCCGTCACGCCTCGTCGCGCCGCCGCGCGTGGCGGCAGCACCGGCCGCGCTCGAATGCCGGGTGACGGAAGTCTTTCGCCCAAAGGCGCTGGACGGATCGGCGACGAGCGCTGTCGTCGTCGCCGGCGAAGTGGTCGGCGTGTACATCGACGATGCCTTCCTGACGGATGGCCTGTTCGATATCACCAAGGCCGGCAATGTCGCTCGTCTCGGCTACATGGACTATGCGAGCGTCAACGAGGTGTTTCCGATGCGTCGGCCGCGCTGGAACAAGGACTAGGCTGAAATCCCGGCCGCCTTGGCCCGCGCCAGAAGCCTTTCGGCCAGTCGCAGATGCGGGCGGTCGACCATCTTGCCGTCGATGCCGACGACGCCGGGATTTCCCGCAGCCGCGAAAGCCGCGACGATTGCCGCCGATTGTCTCAAGGCTTCGGCCGAAGGCGTGAAAGCTGCGTTGATGACGGGCACCTGATCGGGGTGGATCGCCATCTTGCCGGTGAAGCCGTCGCGTTCGGCCTCGGCGCATTCCGCTTCGAAGGCCGCCATGTCGCGAAAATTCGGGAAGACGGTGTCGATCGCCGCAACCTCCGCCGCACCCGCGGCAAGGATGGTCATGGTGCGGGCCAGGCGGAACACGTCGGTGTAGCCGCCGCGCTCGTCGCGGGCCGTGCGCGCGCCGATCGCCGCCGACAGATCCTCGGCGCCCCAGGTGAGACCGGCAAGCCGTGCGCTTGTCCCGGCATAGGTGGCCGCCGCCAGCACGCCTGCCGGGGTTTCGGTAATGATCGGAAGGATTTTGATCGCGCCGTCGGCAAGGCCACTTTCGGCCTCGTGAACCCTGAGCTTAGCCGAGAGATGCTGCACATCCAGGCCGCTGTTCGATTTTGGCAGCATGATGCCGTCGGGCCCGGCCGAAACAACAGCAGCCAGATCGTCATCCGTCATGCCGGTCGACAGATCGTTGACGCGCACATAGATCACTGAGCCGGTTTGCGCCCTGCGTTCGGCGATGAAGCGCGCCGCGATTTCGCGCGCCAGCGCCTTGTTGTGCGGCGCCACGGAATCCTCAAGATCGACGATGACCACGTCGGCGCCGGCGCCAAAACCCTTTTCTAGCTTCCTCTCGGAATCACCGGGGACGAACAGCAGCGAACGCATCAGGCGGCCTTCTTCAGCATCATCGCTTGCCTCGTGCATTTGGCGACGAGATCACCGTTCTGATTGTAGGCGCGATGTTCGAATTCAACGATGCCGCGGTCGGGTTTCGACTTGGACTCGCGCACCGAAATCACCGTCGTTTCGACACGGATGGTGTCGCCATGGAAGACCGGGTGCGGAAACACCGTTTCCTTCATGCCGAGATTGGCGACCGTGGTGCCGACTGTGATGTCGTTGACCGAGATGCCGATCATGAGGCCGAGCGTGAACAGCGAGTTGACAAGCGGCTTGCCCCATTCGCTTTTGGCGGCAAAATCGAAGTCGATATGCAGCGGCTGCGGGTTCAGCGTCATCACCGAAAACAGCATGTTGTCGCTTTCGGTGACGGTCTTGCGCAGCGTGTGCTGGAAGACATGGCCGACGACGAACTCTTCCAAATAAAGCCCGGCCATATCCTGCTCCTCTACCGCCTGTGGGGTTGATAGGCGCTGCATTCAGGGCTCGCAAGCCAGTTAATGAACATGGTGAACCGTTCGTAAACCTTTTCTGCCTACCGTCTGCACGGGGCCAGGAAACGTTCTGGCAAGGGGCGTAAGCAGGCGGCAATGGTTGTTTCGCATTTTTTGAGATGGATTTGCACCGCCAGGGTCTCGGAGCGCGCCGCCGCGGCCAATGCGCTGGCTCGAGCCTACGTCAATTCCGACCTGCCTTTCGAGGACCGCTGCGCCGCCGAGGCGGCGCTGACGCTGTTGCTCGACGACGCTTCGTCAAAAGTGCGGCTGGCGATGGCCGAAGCTCTGTCGATGAGCCAGCACGCGCCGTTGCAGATCATCAGTGCGCTGGCCTCCGACCAGCCGGAAGTCGCCGGCGTGGTGCTGGCACGTTCGCCGCTGCTTACCGACGCCGATCTGATCAACCGCGTGGCCAGCAGCCCGAAGGTGACGCAAAAGTTGATCGCCGACCGGCCGTTCGTCTCGATGGCGCTGTCGGCGGCCATCGCCGAGATCGGCGAGGCGGAAGCCTGCGCCGTGTTGCTCGCCAACAGCGGCGCCGACATCGCCTCGCTCAGCTTCCGCCGCATGGCCGAACGCCACGGCCATCTGCCCTTGGTGCGCGAGGCGCTGATATCGGACGCCCGCCTGCCTGCCGACTGCCGGCACATGCTGCTCGTCAAGCTCGGCGAGATGCTGAAAACGTCGCCGCTGGTCATGGCTTTGATGGGCGCGGCGCGAGCCGACCGCGTGACGCGCGACGCCTGCGTCAAGGCTTCGGTGACGCTGATCGAAGGCACGCGCCAGGAAGAACATGCGGCGCTGATCGAGCATCTCAGGCTGCGCGGCGATCTCACCGCGAGCTTCCTCATTCGTACTATCACGCATGGCAAGGTCGATTTCTTCGGCTCGGCGCTGGTCGCGCTCAGCCAGCAATCCGAACAAAGGGTGAGGGCGCTGCTGGCCGGCGGGCACGATGTGGCTCTGCAGGCACTGTTCCGCAGCGCGGGTCTTGCCGCCGTGACGCATGCCATCATACTGCGCGCGCTGAAGATCTGGCGCGAGGTGGCCAACGGCAAGCGTGTCGTCGGCGTTCAGGAGGTCAGCTGGCTGATGCTGAAGGAATTGGGCGGACAGTCAGCGCAAAGCGATCTCGCCACACTGGTCAAGTCGATCCATCTCGATGCGCTGCGTGAGAATGCGCGGGGGCACGCGCTGGCGATCGCTGCGGCCTAGCCTTTATCCCTCGCGAAGAAATCGGGAAAATCTTCTATCGCCGCGGCGATGATGCGCAGCGATGCCGCGATCTGCAGCACCTCGCCGGTGGCGTTGCGCTGCGCGATGCTCGTCGCATACTGCCGGGCGACGGCGACGGTCGACGTTTGCGGATCGCCGGGTGCGCGGAAGAGCAGTTCCCCCGCCAGCCCTCTCAGAAAGTTGGCGATCGAAAGCGCGGTCTCGGATGGGATGGCATGGCCTTGGCTTGCGTCGCGCAACCGCAGGACTTCCAAGCCGACGGTGACGGCCGCAACGCCGCCACCCAGAACCGCATCGCCTTTCCTGCCGGCATTCTGCACCAGCGGCATCAGCTGGTTGATGCGGTCGTAGGCGAGGCTCTCGAAGGCTGAACGCCTCGGCACGCGCTCATGCAGGCAAAGCCGCGCCAGATCTTCGCGCATGGCGCGCACGATGCGGTTGGCCGCAAGCCACGGATCGGCGGGCAGCACAAGGATGAAGACACCAATCGCCAGCAGGATGCCGACCAGGATCGACGCCGAGCCGGCGAAGAAAGGGCCGGGATTGTAGGTCATCGCCTGATGCGGACTGAGGAAGGCGAGGAAGTTGATGGCGAAGGCCGTCGCCACGCCGACATGGCGCGGATTGGCCATGGCGAGCGCCGTCGGCACCAGGATCGGCACGACAAGCAGCATGAACCAGCCGAAGCCGGGCAAAGCGGGCAACGCGACCTGACCGACGAGAAAGGCAAAGGGAAGCGCCAGCAGCGTTCCCTTGAAGAAGCCCCAGGACACTTGCACGGGGTCGGGGCGAGCGGCAAACAGGCTCGACACGACGGCAACGAGAATGACCGTGCCTGCGGTTTCCGACCATTTCGTCGTCAGCCAGAAGGCCGTGACCAGCAAGGTGGCAAGAGCAGCGCGCACGGCATTGCGCGATGCGCCGGCGTAGTCACGGTGCACCACCAGCGAGGGTTGTCTGCTGCCCCGGGCAGGACGGGTGACAGGCGCGCGCAAGGCGTCGAGGCCGCGCAGAACCTGCTTGAGCGCCTCGGCGAAATCGGCGGCGATGGTGAGGCGGGTGATGGTGCCAACCCTGTCGTCGCCCTGATCGGCCGAGGCATCGGGTATTTGCCGGGCCTTGACCGAGATCGCGTCGAGCCGGGCCACCCAGGGCGCGGTGTCGTCCAGCGCGGCGGGTTTGGCGGCCAGTTCGCTGACAAGGGCCTGCAAATCCGAGCGCACCGGAATGAGTGCTGCGTTCTTCGGGGCAGCGTGCGAATGCAGCGCGCGTGCCGCCGACAGGGCCGAAAGCAGTTGCCCGATGGTGCGCCGGACCGGATGGGCGCGCGGCGCGAAGCTGGCCGTTTCGAGCCTGGCATAGGCGCGCATCTCGCCAAGGGTCTGGGTGTCGGTGACCAGCTTTCGGTGCATGCCCGACAGGATTGCCGGATCGCCGCCGGAGAATGCACCGCCGGCATAGGTGGCAAGATCGAGGATGCAGCGTTTCAACCGTGAGATGATGGCGTCGCTGGCCAGTTTAGGCAGGATCAGCCGGCTGGTCAGGCCGGCGCAGACAATGCCGAGCACGATTTCGGCACAGCGCGCGACCGCGAGGTCGACGACGACGTGCGGCTGTCCGAAGGCAGGCAGGCCGATGATCATCGCGGTGTAACCGGCAAGGGCGGCACCATAGGCTTCGGGATTGCGCAGCAGCGACGAGACGAAGGTGCAGATGCCGATCCAGACGGCAAGCACCGTCACCAGCACCCAGGGGCTAGTGCCGAAAATCGTGGTGATGCCGATCGCCGCTATGCCGCCGGCAAGCGTGCCGAGCAGCCGGTAGAAGCCTTTCGCCAGCACCATGCCAGCGACGGGCTGGGCGACGATGAACACCGTCATCATGGCCCACTGCGGGTGGTCGAGCTCAAGGGCGTAGGCGACCAGAAGCGCGATCAGGCCGGCCGAAACGGTGCGCAGCGAGAAAATCCAGTCCGAACGCGTCGGTTGCGTCAGCCCGGCCAAACTGGTTTCGAAATAGCCTTTCAGCCGCGCCCAGGTCACATGCCGGTCTCCGCAAGTCGAGCCTGTTATGGACCGGCTGGCGGCTAGATATCCAGCACTTCCGTCTCGGCGAATTCGGCGCGTTCCTGGATGAAGCGGAAGCGGGCTTCAGGCTTGGTGCCCATCAGCGCGTCGACCGCGTCCTTGGTAGCGGCCTCGGCGTCGATGACATCGATGCGAAGCAGTGTGCGCTTTTTCGGATCCATGGTGGTTTCCTTGAGCTGCGCGGCCATCATCTCGCCCAGACCTTTGAAGCGGCCAAGTTCGACCTTGCCGCGCCCGGTGAACTCGGTGCGCAGAAGCTCGTCCTTGTGCGCATCGTCACGGGCATAGGCGACCTTGCCGCCTTGCCGGATTGAGTAGAGCGGCGGCACCGCCAGATAGAGATGGCCGCCACGTACCAGGGCCGGCATCTCCTGGTAAAAGAAGGTGATCAGCAGCGAAGCGATGTGGGCGCCGTCGACGTCGGCGTCGGTCATGATGATGACGCGGTCGTAGCGCAAATCCTCGTCGCGGTATTTCGACCGTGTGCCGCAGCCGAGCGCCTGGATCAGGTCTGAAATCTGCTGGTTGCCGGCAAGCTTGTCATTGCCGGCGCTGGCGACGTTGAGGATTTTTCCGCGCAGCGGCAACACGGCTTGGCTGGCACGGTCGCGTGCCTGCTTGGCCGAGCCGCCGGCCGAGTCGCCTTCGACGATGAACAGTTCGGCGCCGGCCGCGGCATTCTGCGTGCAGTCGGCGAGCTTGCCCGGCAGCCGCAATTTGCGCACCGCACTCTTGCGTGACACCTCTTTTTCCTGGCGCCGGCGCACCCGCTCGTCGGCGCGCGCGATCACCCATTCGAGCAGCTTCGAGGCTTCCTGCGGATTGTCGGCCAGCCAATGGTCGAACGGATCGCGGATCGCGGTCTCGACAATGCGAATTGCCTCGATCGTCGCCAGCCTGTCCTTGGTCTGGCCAACGAATTCGGGCTCGCGGATGAACACCGACAGCATGCCCGCCGCCGAGATCATGACGTCTTCCGAGGTGACAATCGAGGCGCGCTTGTTGCCGACGAGATCGGCATAGGCGCGCAGGCCGCGCGTCAACACGTTGCGGAAGCCGGCCTCGTGGGTGCCGCCTTCGCCGGTCGGGATGGTGTTGCAGTAGGAATTGATGAAGCCGTCGCCGCCGAACCAGGTCACCGCCCATTCGAGCGAGCCATGGCCGCCTTGCCTGTCGCTCTTGCCGGCGAAGATTTCGCGCGTCACCTGGAACTCGTCGCCGAGCGATGCCTTGAGATAGTCCTTTAGGCCGCCGGGGAAATGGAACTCGGCCTTGGCCGGCGTCTGGTCCTTTTCCTTGATCAGCGACGGGTCGCAGGTCCAGCGGATTTCGACGCCGCCGAACAGATAGGCTTTCGAGCGCGTCATGCGGTAGAGCCGCGCCGGCTCGAACGCAGCACCCTTGCCGAAAATCTGCTCGTCGGGGTGGAAGCGGATCTTTGTGCCGCGCCGGTTGTGAACCTCGCCCAGCTGTTCCAGGCCGGTTACCGGCACGCCGCGCGAAAAGCGCTGGCGATAAAGCTGGCGGCCCCGCGCGACCTCGACCTCAAGATGGTCCGACAGCGCGTTGACCACCGAGACGCCGACGCCATGCAGGCCGCCTGAGGTCTCGTAGACCTTCGAGTCGAACTTGCCGCCCGAATGCAGCGTCGTCATGATCACTTCGAGCGCCGGCTTCTTGAATTTCGGATGCGGATCGACCGGAATGCCGCGGCCGTTGTCGGTAACGGCGAGATAGCCGTCGGCAGAGAGCTCGACATCGATGAAGGTGGCATGGCCGGCAACCGCCTCGTCCATCGAATTGTCGATGACCTCGGCGAACAGGTGGTGCATCGCCTTGTCGTCGGTGCCGCCGATATACATGCCTGGCCGGCGCCGCACCGGCTCCAGCCCTTCCAGAACCTCGATGTCGGCGGCGCTATAGCCCTCGCTGCCATCCTTGGTCGCGGCGGGACGCCTGGTCGCCTGCACCAGCGGATCCGCCGGGCGCGCCGGTGTGCGGACCGGTTGCGGCTGCTTGTCCAGATTGCCGAAAAGATCGTTGTTGTCGTCCATGCCTGCCATAGAGTCCAATGCTGCGAATCACCTCGCGATACTGGCACGCTTTTCAGCGCCAAGCGACCGAGGTTCCTGTTCCGTTCGGGGAATTGCCCGTCCTAGCGCAGAACCATTCGATAACCAATCCGGCGGAAATAGGTCAAATGCCACCGCGTTGGATTCCTGATTCTTTAACAATGCCGCCTAGCATGAACCCAACAAAACAAGAAATTGCGGGCATCAGGGGTTTCGGGCGTGAGGGGCAAGGCCATATCGATGATCGGCATCGCCGCCGTTTTTGGCGCGATATCGATCTTTGCCGCGGATTTCTGGGTCAAGAGCCAGGCTAGGGCAGATAGCGAAGCGAAGACGGCGTCGATCCCCGCGCCAGTTGCACCCAAGATCGAGTTCAAGACCATCGTGGTGGCCAATGCTCCGTTGCGCTATGGCATGGAGCTCGACCGCACGAAGCTCAGCGAAATTCCCTGGCCGCAGGATTCCCTGCCGCAGGGTGCCTTCCCGACCATCGATGGATTGCTTGGCGACGGCAATCGCGTGGTGCTGACGCCGATCGAGGTCAACGAGCCGGTGCTGCTCACCAAGCTGTCGGGGCCAAATGGCCGCGCGACGCTCTCGAACATGCTGACGCCCGGAATGCGGGCGGTGACCATCCGCACCGACGAGATTGCCGGTGTCGGCGGCTTCGTCACACCGGGCGACCGGGTTGACGTCGTGCTGACCCGCGATGCCGGCGAAATCCAGGAGGTGGCCAAGAACGCGCAAGGCGCCGCCGGTTCGACCATCACCTCCGAAATCGTCGTCTCCGATGCCAAGGTGCTGAGCGTCGGGCAGGGCGCCGACGAGCGCCAGACCACGCCGCAGATTGCCAATTCCGTGACCATCGAGGTGACCACCGAAGGCGCGAAGAAAGTGGCACTTGCCCGCACCGTCGGCTCGCTGTCGCTGTCGCTCCGCTCCGCCAGCGAAGGCGATGACGGCAAGAACGGCGTCACCACCATCTCTTCGTTCGGCGGATCGGTCGCCTCCAACGTGCAGGCCGCGGCCAGTTCGTTGTTCAATGCCGTGGCGAAAGAGCCGGAGAAACCGAAATTCAAGACGGTCATCGTGACGCGCGGCACGAAGGCAGAGGAATACCAGGTTCCTTCGCCGGACCAGAAATAGAAACCAGTGGGGACTGGGTGAGGGACGGGACAATGTTCGGGCTGATTACATATCGGGTCATGGGACGGTTGCGCGTGTTGCGCACCGTGGCTGTGGCGGCTTCACTAGCTGCCGCAGGGATGCTGGCCTTCGGCGCCTCGGCAAGGGCCGACAACGACATCGTCTATGTGTCGACGACCAAGAATGCGTCGATCAAGGTGGCCAAGGGCAAGCCGAAGACGATCATGACCAGCGCCGCCTTCTACCAGATCGTCATCGGCGATCCGGAGATCGCCAACGTCAATCCGCTGACCGACAAATCCTTCTACGTGCTCGGCAACAACCTCGGCACCACCGGCATCGCGCTGTTCGATGAGAAGAAGCAGCTCGTCGGCACCGTCGACATCGAGGTGACACTCGACACCGACCAATTGGCCAGCACCATCCGCGCCAGCGTGCCGGACGCCAGGATCAAGGTCGGCTCGGCCAATGGCCGTGTCGTGCTGTCGGGCGAGGCCGATGACGCGGTCGCCGCCGAAAAGGCAAACAAGATCGCGACGCGTTTTTCCGGCGCCGAGGAGGTGATCAACTCGGTCAACATCTCGTCGTCGCAGCAGGTCCAGCTCAACGTCCGCTTTGTCGAGATCAATCGCCAGGCGGGTCAGGATCTCGGTGCCAAATACAGCGCCAATTTCGCCTACGGCCTCGGCGGGCGCGACGTCACCATCGATCCGGGTACCCTGCCGGGGGCCGGGACCGGCGAGATCATCGGCCGGTTGCTGTCGAACGGTGTGTCGATCGATATCGCCATCAAGGCGCTGGAAGAGCGCGGCCTGGCCCGTCGGTTGGCCGAACCGAACCTGATCGCCCGTTCCGGCCAAACGGCAAGCTTTCTCGCCGGCGGCGAATTTCCGATCCCGGTCTCCGAAGACAACGGCAAGATTTCGGTCAGCTACAAGAAATACGGCGTCAGCCTGGATTTCACGCCGACGGTGCTGAAGGACGGGTTGGTCAGCCTGGACATCGCGCCGGAAGTCTCTTCGATCGACGCGTCGGCCTCCTACAATATCGGCAGCATATCGGTGCCCGGCTTCATCGTGCGCCGCGCTAGGACGTCGGTCGACCTGAAGAATGGCCAGAGCTTCATGATCGCCGGATTGCTGCAGTCGCAAAACGACATCACCACGTCGCGCATTCCCGGCCTTGGCAAAATGCCGGTTCTCGGGGCGCTGTTTTCGTCGAAATCCTATCAGCGGCGCGAGACCGACCTGGTCATGATCGTGACCCCCTATCTGGTCAAGCCGGTCGATCCGTCGAAGAAACTCATCGTGCCGACCGACGGTACGCAGGCGGCCAGCAACGCCGACTATTTTCTCAACAACACCGACGAAGTGAAGACATCCGACACCAATCGCGCGTTGGCAATGGCCGGCGGCACAGTCGCGCAACCGGCTGCCGTAACCACGGTCGGGCATTTCCTCGACCTGCCGAAGGACTGAAACCATGCGTCTGGTCTTGAGATCGAGCACCGCCATGCTGCTGGCCGGCTTCGCCGCCGGCTGCACCAGCGACGACTATGTGCGCACGGAAGGGGTGACGCCGGCCGCTGGCAATGCGCAAGCCGCCGACACCGTCATGCAGATGGTCGATCCCTGGAAATACGGTGTCCAGAACACAAAACTTCTCGTTCCAGCCCAGCGCGGCGACGTGGTGGCCATCACTCCCGATCAGGCGGCCGGCGCGAAAGCGTCGCAATCCACGACAGGCAACTGATCCAACAGGCGGCGACCGGACAGGCTGACAGAATGGCAAACGGCATCAAGACCAGGAAGATCCTGCTCGTTTCGACCGACAGGACCTTTGTGCAGGACACGCGGACCGCATTCGCCGCCTCCGAGGTCATCCAGCTGTCGACAGTGGAAAAGAATGTCACGGAGCTGCGCGGCGAGATCCAGGAGGCCGATTTCGGCGCCATCATCGTCGACATGGATGCGGCAAGGCTGGAGGAGGTCGAGTCGCTGCAGCGGATCATGCGCCGGCTGGAGGACAAGGTGCCGGTCGTCGTCGTTACCCAGGAGTTCAATGCCGCCGCGGTGCGCATCCTGGTACAGCTTAAGGTCGCGGATTTCCTGGTCAAGCCGATCACCACCGCCGACCTGGTACGCTCCGTGGTGCGGGCTCTGCAAGGGCCCGGCCGCGAGGAAAACACTGAGTCGCAAATCTACACCTTCATGCCGGCCGCGGGCGGCGTCGGCACCACAACGCTGGCACTGCAGACCGCCTTCCAGTTGCATCACTCGGTGACGCGCGGCGCGTCGACTTGCGTGGTCGACCTCAATTTCCAACAGGGCGCCTGTGCCGAATATCTCGACCTCGAACCGCGTTTCGACATCACCGAGATCGAGAACCAGCCCGAACGCCTCGACCGGCAACTGCTCGACGTGATGCTGTCGAAACATGCCAGCGGGCTTTGCGTGCTGGCGGCGCCGACGCATCCGGCGGAAATGCGCTCGTTCAAGACCGATGTCGTGGTGCGCATGCTGGACCTCGTTTCGGCCTATTTCGACAATGTCGTCATCGACATGCCGCGCACCTGGTTTCCGTGGACGGAAACGGTGCTGCTCGGTTCCAACAAACTCTACATCGTCGCCGAAATGACTGTGCCGTGCCTGCGCCACACGCAGCGTCTGATCCAGGCGGTCTACGAGACTGTCGGCAAGGAAGTGAAGCCGAACGTCATCGTCAACCGTTTCGAGCAGAAGATGTTCGACAACGGCATCAAGCAGGCGGACGTCCAGGAAATCCTCGGCGAGCATTTCGTCGGCGGCATTGCCAACAACTACCGGCTGGTGCGCGAGGCAGTCGATCGGGGCGTGCCGCTGCACGAGATCGACCCCAACGCCAATGTCGTCAACGACCTGAAGAAGATCATCCTGCCGGAGGAAGCAGTCCAACCCCGGGCGAAATCGCGCTCGCTGTTTGGCATGGGCCGGGGATTGCTGAAGAGGAAGGCCGGATGACCAGCCGCTTTTCCACCCTGCAGAACCGCGATGCGCGTCCTCAACGCGCCGCCGAGCCGGTGCCGGTCGCGCATCATGCCGTCGTCATTCCGACGAACCGAAAGGCTTTGACGGCAAAGCCGGAAGCCGCACCGGCAAAGAATGCCAACAAGGTGCTCGATGCGCGCGTGCGTATCCACCGGCTGCTGCTCGAGGAGATCAACCTTGTCGCGCTCGAGCGTTTGCCCAAGGATGAGATGCGCCGGCAAGTATTTGATTTCGTGTCGGAAAAGACCAAGCAAGAGCGGATGGCGATCAACACCGTCGAGCTTGACGCGCTGGTCGACGACATCGTCGACGAGATGGTCGGCCTCGGTCCGCTGGAGCCGTTGCTCAAGGATCCCGACATCAACGACATCCTGATCAACGGCCACCAGAACTGCTTTGTCGAAAAGAAGGGCAAGCTGCAGCCGGTCCATATTCCGTTCAAGGACGAGGCGCATCTACTGCGCATCGTCAACAAGATCGTTGCCGCGGTCGGCCGTCGTGTCGACGAATCGCAGCCGATGGTCGACGCACGCATGCTGGACGGCTCGCGTTTCAACGCGGCCATCCGCCCGGTTGCGGTCGACGGGCCGCTGGTGTCGATCCGCAAATTCTCCAAGAACAAGCTCGGCCTGCACAAGCTGGTCGAGTTCGGCGCCATCACCCAGAACATGGCCGAAGTGCTGGCGGCGGCCGTGCATGCCCGCAAGACGACGATCATTTCGGGCGGCACCGGCACCGGCAAGACGACCATGCTCAACGCGCTGTCGGCTTTCATCCCCGAAGATGAGCGGCTGATTACCATCGAGGACGCGGCCGAACTCCAGCTGCAGCAGCCGCATGTGGCGCGCATGGAGACGCGTCCCGCCAACATCGAGGGCCATGGCGAACTGAAGCAGCGCGATCTGGTCAAGAACGCGCTGCGCATGCGCCCAGACCGCGTCATCCTCGGCGAGTGCCGCGGCGAGGAGGCCTTCGACATGCTGCAGGCGATGAACACCGGCCACGAAGGGTCGATGGCGACCATCCATGCCAACACGCCGCGCGACGCCATTTCGCGGCTCGAGCAGATGCTTGGCATGACCGGCATGCCGATGACGGTGCAGTCGATCCGCAGCCAGATCGCCAGCGCGCTCGACCTTATCGTGCAGCTGACGCGCCTGTCTGACGGCAAGCGCAAGGTGACCAGCGTCGCCGAAGTGACCGGCATGGAAGGCGATGTCATCCAGATGCAGGAGATCTTCCGCTTCGTGCGCACCGGCATGGACGCCGACGGCAAGATCCTCGGCCACTACGAGGCGACCGGCATCCGGCCGCGTTTCCTCGAGGATTTGCGCGCCATGGGCATCGAGTTCCCCGGGCGATACTTCGAACCCGGCCGGCCGCAGGAGTAGTCAGGTGTTCGATGGGCTCAGCGCGATCTGTGTCGTCTATGCCGCGGCGGCACTTACCGGCATCCTGATCGCCGAGGCCTGCTACCTGCTCTATGCCGGCCGCAGCGACAAGCGCACCGCCATCAACCGGCGCATGAAACTGCAGGAAAACACGATCAGCCAGGAGCAGGTGCTTGTGCAACTGCGCAAGGAGCGCGGCCTTGACGCGGGTACGTCGCTGTTCTCGCCGGAACGGTTCCGCGCCTTGCGAACCCAGTCTGGCATGGTCATGCCGCTGCCGAAATTCCTGATGACCACATGCGGCGCGGCATTCGCCGCGGCACTGGCCGCCATGTGGTACGGCTTGCCGCCGCTGCTCGGGCTCGTCCTGTTTGTCATGCTTGTGCCGATCCTGCCGGTGATGGCGCTGCGCTTCAAATGCGGCCGTCGGCTGAAGCGGTTCGGCGCGCAACTGCCGGAGGCACTGGAACTGATCACGCGCGGCCTGAAGGCCGGCCATCCGGTACCGGTGGCGATCGCCATGGTGGCGCGCGAGATGCCCGACCCGATCGGCAGCGAATTCGGCGTCATCGCCGACGAGGTGACCTATGGATCGGACCTGGTTTCGGCCTTGAACTCGCTGTTCGACCGGGTCGGCCATGAGGACCTGCCGCTGTTCGTCACCGCCGTCTCGATCCAGAGCAGTTCGGGCGGCAATCTGCGCGAGATCCTCGACGGCCTGGCTTTGACGATCCGCGAGCGTGGCAAGCTGCGCCGCAAGGTGCGCGCCATTTCGACCGAAGGCCGCATGTCGGCCTACATCCTGACGGCGATACCGGCGCTGTTGTTTGCCGCCATCATGGCGCTGATGCCAGCCTTCTACCGCAACGTCTGGGGTGAGCCGCTGACCTGGTACCTGATTGGCGGCTCTGTCGCCTGGCTAATGCTGGGCAATCTGATGATGTTCAAGATGTCGAATTTCAGGTTCTGACATGCAAGCCTTCATCGAATTCCTCGCCTCGCTTGCGCCGACCTCGTTGATGCCCGTAGCCATCCTGTTGCTGGCCGTGGGCGCCGTCGCGGTGGCCTGGCCGATGGTGGCGGCGAAGGGCGACCGCAACGACGTCATGCGCCGGCTCAAGGTGGATCACGGTCCGGTGGCCGCGAAGCCCGAGCCGGTGCCGAAGAAGAATACCAGCATCGTGCGCGAGAAGGCGGTGAAGAGGGCGCAGGAATTCTATGCCAAGAGCGATCCGGAAAATGTCGCCCGGCTGCGCATGACGCTCATCCAGGCGGGCTACATGGAGCCGCGCGCCGTCGGCATGTTTTTCCTCGTCCGGTTCATTGCGATGATCGGCACGGCCATCGGTGTCTTTGTGCTCAACCAATGGATGGCCAGTCCAGACGCGACGATGGCCAGCCGGTGGACGTTCGTCATCCTGTCGGGAGCGGCCGGCTACTTCCTGCCTGGGCTGGTGCTGAGCCAGAAGGTGCGGGAAAAGCGGCGCGAATACCGCAACGGCTTTCCCGATTTCATGGACCTGATGATCGTCTGCTCGGATGCCGGCATGAGCATGGAGGCCGGCATCGAGCGCGTTTCGAAGGAACTCGCCAAGACCTATCCCGCGCTCAGCCAGAACCTGCAGCTTGTGTCGCTGGAGCTGAGGGCAGGGCGCAGCCTCGACGATGCGCTGAAGGCGCTTGCCGACCGCCTCAGCCTGGACGAGGTGCGTTCCTTCGCCACGCTTCTACAGCAGTCGAAGGAACTCGGCACCAGCCTGTCGGGGGCGCTGCGCGTCTTTTCCGATGAAATGCGCCACAAGCGCATGTCGCTGGCCGAGGAAAAGGCGCACGCCCTGCCGGCCAAGATGTCGGTGCCGGTAACGGTGTGCATCCTGCCGGTGGTGCTGATGATCGCCGTCATCCCGATCATCGTCAAAATGATGACGGAGCGCTAGGAAGCGCGTCCCTCGAACGCCCAGTCCAAGCCGTGTCTTGCACGCGGCCCGGTCAAGATCCTCTGGCCTGCACCGGGTGGTTAATGGCTGGTGTGCCCAAAGCTTAATTTTGAGCGTGTTTCGGCACCGAAGTTTAATCGCCTTTCCTGTAATGTGTTTCCTGAAGAACGACCCGGCAAATCGGGCGATGAGGCAGGGGCATGCGTCACAGTAATTTCACGGCAATGGCTGCGGTGGCGGCCGTCTTAATGATGTCTGGTTGTACGACGAGTGGCGTCGACACCACCAAGACCACGGCCATCCAACCGGTGGCAAAGGACATCGATACTTCCGATCTGGCGCAAGGCAAGGCGCAGTTTCGCGACGCCAATTACGGCCTCGCCGAACAGCACTTCCGCAAGGCCGTCGAGTTGAAGGCCGACAATGCCGAAGCCTGGATGGGGCTCGCCGCTTCCTATGACGAACTTGGCCGCTTCGACTTCGCCGACCGAGCCTACGACCAGCTTCTGAAAGTCGCCGGCCGCAAGCCGCAGATCGTCAACAACATGGGGTATTCGCAACTGTTGCGTGGCAATCGCAAGAAGGCCAAGGCGCTGCTGCTCGAAGCGAGGGCCGGCATGGCCGATCCGACGGTCGTCAACGCCAATCTCGCGCTCTTGAACAAGGGTTGATCTGGTCGTGGCGTTCTGGAGCCGGATTATGCTCTAGGGTGCTGTTTCGGGACACAGGGCATGGACGCTTTGTAAACCCTATGCGCAGGTTGCGTCGGAAGACCGGCCGAAAACCCGTATCCGAGGGCTGCCGCTGACCTAGAATGCAGTGCAACCGCCGACTCTCGAAAGGCCCTCGCCCAACATGTTGGACTTCAGTTCGCTCCTGCTCGCGGCCGCGCTGTCGGGCACATGCCTCAGCGCTACCATGTTTGCGATCTGGTTCACCGCGCCCAAGGCACGCTTTGTGCTGACTGTGGCATGCGGCATTCTGGTGCTCGTCGCGCATGTGATCCTGTTTTGGCGATACACCAAGGAGCCCGATCCGGTGCTCTGCCAGATCGTGCTTGCGCTGCTCAGCCTGGGGTTCCTGATCCTCTGCCTGTCGGCCATGCAGTATCTCGGCGTGCCCAGCCACAGACGTGCCGTTGCACCGACGCTCGCCGCCATGACTATTTGCGCGGCCGTGACCTCCATCGGCCTCGACGGTGTCGGCTTCATCATCACCTACGCGACGGTGACGGCGCTGCTCTCGGCGATCGGCGCCATGTTCTGGATCAACGGCAGCCATGATCGCCGGATCCTGCTGGTGGTTTCGTTTCTGAGCGGCACCTGTGCGGTGTCGTTTGCGCTCTGTGGCATGGTTTTGCTGGGCAAGGGGCAGTGGGCGCTCGCGGTCGCGCCCGACAATTGGGCCGAACGGCTGAACTCCGTCGTGGCGGTGGCCTGCATGACCGGGCTCGGCGCCTTGACGCTCTCCCTCCATCATCTTCAGGCGCAGATCGAACTGAAGGCCGAGACCATGACCGACCCGCTGACCGGGTTGATGAACCGCCGGGGATTAATGTCGCTCTATGGCGAGCGGAGTTTCGGTCCATTCATGTTCGTCGTCATGTTCGACCTCGACCACTTCAAGCGGACGAACGACGTCTACGGTCACCCGGTCGGCGACCAGGTGCTGTGCCGCTTCGCCGCCGTCATCAAGAAATATGCCCGGACCGGCGTCGACGCCTTTCGCCTGGGCGGCGAGGAATTTGCCGTCGTCATGTCGCGGATGACGGAGGAAAGGGCCTACGACCTCGCCAGCAAGATCGGCGTTGCCTTCGGCACCGAAATCGTTGCCACCCCGCTCGGCCCGTTGCGCAGCACGGTCAGCGGCGGCATCGGCTTTGGCGAGGCCGATGGCCGCAGCCTCGACGAGGTGCTGGCCGAGGCGGACATAGCGCTCTATGCCGCCAAGCGCGCCGGGCGAAATTGCGTCATCAGCCGCAAAGGCATGAGCAAGGCCGAACCGGGCAAGCCGGCCTTGCGCTCAGCGTAGTTACTCGGCCGCACCCAGATAATCCGACAGAGGCGGGCAGGAGCAGACCAGGTTGCGGTCGCCTGCAACATTGTCGATGCGCGACACCGGCGGCCAGTATTTTGCTGCCGTGTCGGCGTCACCGGCGGGATACGCCGCCTCCAGACGCGAATAGGGATGGGTCCACTGGCCGGCCAGCGCCTCGGCGGCGGTGTGCGGTGCGTTGACCAGCGGATTGTCGGCCAAAGGCCAGTCGCCCCTGGCGACTTTCGCTGCCTCTCCGGCGATGGCGATCATCGCCTCGCAGAAGCGGTCGAGTTCCCGCTTGGGCTCGGACTCGGTCGGCTCGACCATCAGTGTGCCGGCGACCGGGAACGACATGGTCGGCGCATGGAAACCATAGTCGATCAGGCGTTTGGCGACATCGTCGACACTGATGCCGGCGCTCTCCTTGAGCACGCGCGTGTCCAGGATGCACTCGTGGGCAATGCGATCGTGCCTGCCCTTGTAGAGGAGCGGGAAGTGCGGTGCGAGCCGCGTCGCCACGTAGTTTGCCGAAACGATCGCCGTCTCGGTCGCCTGCTTCAGGCCGGAACCGCCCATCATGCGGATGTACATCCAGGTAATCGGCAGGATGGAAGCACTGCCGAAGGGGGCGGCCGACACGGCATGCGCCGAGCCTTCGGTGACATGACCCGGCAGATAGGGTTTTAGGTGCGCCCTTACGCCGATCGGGCCGACACCTGGGCCGCCGCCGCCATGCGGAATGCAGAAGGTCTTGTGCAGGTTCATGTGGCAGACATCGGCGCCGATGTCGCCGGGGCGAGCGAGGCCGACCAGCGCGTTGAGATTGGCGCCGTCGAAATAGACCTGTCCACCATGCTCATGGATGAGGGCGCAGAGATGGCGCGCGCCTTCCTCATACACGCCATGCGTCGAGGGATAGGTGAACATCAGCGCCGCGAGATTCTTGGAATGCTCATTGGCCTTGGCCCGCATATCGTCCATGTCGATATTGCCATCCTCCAGGCAGCGCACGACGACGACGCTCATGCCGGCCATCGCCGCGCTCGCAGGATTGGTGCCATGTGCGGAAGATGGGATAAGGCAGATGGTGCGATGGCCTTCGCCGCGCGAGCGGTGATAGGCGCGGATGGCAAGCAATCCGGCATACTCGCCCTGGCTGCCGGCATTGGGCTGCAGGCTGACCGCGTCGAAACCGGTGATCTCCGACAGCCAGCCTTCCAGTTCGCCGGCCATGGCGCGGTAGCCGGCCGAATGGCTGGCCGGCGCGAACGGATGCAGGTTGGCGACGCTTGGCCAACTCACCGGCATCATCTCGGCGGCGGCGTTGAGCTTCATGGTGCAGGAGCCCAGCGGGATCATGGTGCGGTCGAGCGCCAGATCCTTGTCGGCCAGCCGGCGCAGGAAGCGCATCATCTCGGTTTCCGACTTATTCTCGCGGAACACAGGTTGCGTCAGAAACTCCTTGCCGCGCGGCTTTCCCGGCACCGTGCTGTCGGCCGCGGGACCAGCCTTGGCGCCGAACAATGCCGCGATTGCGTCGAGATCGGCATCGGTCGAGGTCTCGTCGAAGCTGATGCCGACATGGTCGGCATCGATGACGCGTAGCAGCCGGCCGGTCTTTTCGGCCGCAGCGGCGATCTGCGCCGCCTTGCCCTTCGCCTCCACCGTCACCGTGTCGAAGCGGCTGGCGCCGATCACCGCCACGCCTGCCGCCTCGAGGCCGCCTGCCAGACGGTTGGCCAACGCGTGGATGCGCCCGGCAATCGCCTGAAGCCCGGCGGGGCCGTGCCAGATGGCATAGGCGGTCGCCATGTTGGCAAGCAGCGCCTGCGCCGTGCAGATGTTGGAGGTCGCCTTGTCGCGGCGGATATGCTGTTCGCGTGTCTGCAAGGCAAGTCGGTAGCCGGGCCGGCCCTTGCTGTCGGTCGACTGGCCGACCAAGCGGCCGGGCATCAAGCGCGTCAGCCTGTCGGCGACGGCGCAATAGGCGGCGTGCGGGCCGCCAAAGCCCATCGGTACGCCAAAACGCTGCATCGGTCCGACGGCGATGTCGGCGCCGAGCTTTGCCGGTGCGTCGGTCAGCGTCAGGCCGAGCGGGTCGGCGATGAACACGACCAGCGCGCCGGTGGCGCGTGCCTTGTCGATCGCTGCCTTGTGGTCGCCATAGACGCCGAACGTGTCCGGCCAGGAAACAAGCAGGGCGGCGGTGTTGTCGTCGATCGCCTCGCCGTCGATCTCGATGCCGAGCGGTTCGGCGCGGGTGCGCACCACGTCCAGCGTTTGCGGATGCGGCGTGCCGGCAAGCGCCACCTTGGTGCGCTTGTCGCGGTGATGCCGCAAGGCGATGCCAACCGCTTCGGCGACCGCCGTTGCTTCATCGAGCAGCGAGGCCGACGCCACCGGCAGGCCGGTCAATTCGGCGACCAGCGTTTGAAAATTGAACAGCATTTCGAGCCGGCCTTGGCTGATCTCGGCCTGGTAGGGCGTGTAGGCCGTGTACCAGGCTGGGTTCTCGAACAGGTTGCGCTGGATGACCGGTGGCACGTGGACGCCGTGGTAGCCGGCGCCGATGAAGCTCTTCAGCACCGTATTTTTCGCCATGATCGCCGACAGTTCGGCCAGCGCTTCCGCTTCGCTGGCCGGAGCTGGCAAGGCGAGCGGCTGGTCGAGGCGGATCGATCTCGGCACGGCCTGGCTGATCAGCGTCTCGATCGAGGGAACGCCGATGACGGCGAGCATTGCTCTGGTGTCGTTGACGCCCGGGCCGATGTGGCGGGCCATGAAGGGGTAGGGGGCTGCGGTCATGTGTCGAGATCCTGATGTCAACCGATATGGGCTTTATAGGCGGCCTCATCCATGAGGCCGGCGAGTTGGCTTTCGTCGGCGAGTTTCATCTTCCACAGCCAGCCGGCGCCGGTTGCCGCCGAATTGACCAGCGACGGGTCCGACGACAGCGTGCCGTTGGCCTCGGTGATTTCGCCGTCGACGGGCGCATAGACGTCGGAGGCCGCCTTGACGGATTCGACCACCACGGCGGTGTCGCCCTTGGCCAACTTCTTTCCCGTCTCGGGCAGTTCGACGAAGACGAGATCGCCAAGCTGCTCCTGGGCGTAGTCGGTGATGCCGACGGTGGCGATACCGCCCTCGACGCGGAGCCATTCGTGATCTTCGGTGAAATAGGTCGTTGCCATCGGATTCATCCTTTGCGGTAGCGATGCGGTGTGAAGGGCAGGGAACTGATATCGACTGGGATCTTCGTGCCGCGCACATCGGCGAAAACCCGAGTGCCGGGCTTTGCCAGCGGCGTTGCGACATAACCCATGGCGACCGGATGGCCGGCCGAGGGGCCGAAGCCACCTGATGTGACATGGCCGGCGGGATTGCCGTCGGCATCAAAGAGCGCGGCGCCGGCGCGCACCGGCTGGCGGCCCTCGGGCTTCAGCCCGACCCGCTTTTGCGCCGGTCCCCGCTCAACGGCGGCGCGCAGGGCGTCGGCGCCGATGAAGGCGCCGGTAGCGCGGATTTCTTTCGGGATTGCCCACATCAATCCGGCGCTGGCCGGGTCGGTCTCCGGCGTGATGTCCTGGCCGTGCAGGCAGAGCCCGGCCTCCAGCCGCAGGCTGTCGCGTGCGGCAAGGCCGATCCACAGCACGCGCTCATCGCCGAGCAGTTTCGCGACGAGGTCGCGCGCATCGGTCTCCGGCAGGCCGATCTCGAAACCGTCCTCGCCGGTATAGCCGGAGCGGCTCATGAACCAGTTCTGTCGTGGCTCGACACCATGCATGAACAGCAGCGAGCCGGTCTCGATGCCGGCGCGGGAAAGGGCAGCCCAGGCTTCAGGGCCCTGGATAGCCAGGAAGACACGGTCGAGCGGTTCGACCCTGGCGTCAAAATCCACGGCAAGCGCCCGCAAATGCTTTTCGTCGGCCACGGCGTTGCCGGCGTTGGCGACGACCATGAACCTGATATCGCCCACCCTGGTGACGATCAGGTCGTCCAGGATGCCGCCAGCCTCATTGAGGAAGAAGGACAGTTTGGACTGCGAGATTTCGAGCGCGCCGGCATCCAGGGGACAAGCGCGGTTGAGCAGCGCAACCACCTCCGGTCCACTGACCTCGAACAGCTTCATATGCGAGATGTCGAAGAGGCCGGCATGTTCGCGGGCGTGAAGATGCTCCTTCATGACGCCGGCCGGATAGGTCAGCGGCATCGACCAGCCGGCAAAGGCGCCAAAGCGCGCACCTGAGGCCATATGGATATCTTCGAGGGGAAGGTGTCTGGTGTCGTCGCCCGTCATGTCATCTCCAGAGTCGCACGCAATCGGTCGCGAATGGCGACCAGTCCGTGCCCCTCTGTCTGAAGCCTGAGAGACTCGCGCAACCGGAACTCTGTCAGCGGCGCTTACACCTTCGGCGCGGGGGCAAGCCCCGACTTTCCAGAGTGTCTTTCCCGTCTACGGTTCTTTTGCCTGAGAGATTTCGGGCGATTTCCCCTTCGGCGACAGCTTTCGCTGTTCTCTCCCGCAAACAGGTAGGACTCGCAAGAGCCCTCGACTCGTCATCCATAGCCCGTCGACGACACATTGTCACCTGCCAGCGACGTCTAAAGCGCGTCGCGCCGAAACGGATTCAGGCGATGCGCTTTGGCTACTTGTGTTGATGCATGTCGTTTTCCCAAAACCGCGGCACACTTTTGAGCAACATGCGTTGGCTGACAAGTCTTCGCTAACCACGCCGTTTGCCAGTTTTTCAAGACACTGCTGATATGGTGGCTTCTGTAAGCTTGGGCAGGCGCTTGCCGGCAGCGGACGGGGAAGACAAATGAGCGAATTGATCATGAGCGCGCTGGTGGCGGGGCTGGCCTCGAAAAGCCGCATCACCGGGGAAGACGTGGCCATCGTGCGCCATGAAGTGTTCGGCGACGGCGTGGTGACGCGCGGCGAGGCCGAGGCGCTGTTCGCGCTGGACGCCACGGCCAAGGACAAGTGCCAGGAATGGCCTCCGTTCTTTGTCGAGGCCGTCACCGACTACATCGTCCACCAGGAGAAGCCGTCCGGCTACATCTCGCAGGACAATGCCGACTGGCTGATCCGCACGATCTCGCGTGACGGCATGGTCGACAGCCGAACCGAACTCGAGCTGCTGGTCCATGTGCTGGAAGAAGCAAGATCGTCGCCGAGCCAGCTTTGCGCCTATGCGCTGGAGCAGGTCGCCCACGCCGTCATCGACGGCAAGGGGCCGTTGATGCTCGGTGGTGCGTTGGTTCCCGGACTGATCGCCAAGGCGGAGGTCGAGCTGCTGCGCCGGATCCTCCACGCCCATGGCGGCGACGGCAACATCGCCATTACCCGCCCAGAGGCCGAGGTGCTGTTCAAGATCAACGAGCGCACTGCTCAAGGACAAAACGATCCGTCCTGGAACGATCTGTTCGTCAAGGCGATCGCCAATTTCGTCATGTGCTCGGCCGGCTATGAGGCGCCGACACGCGATGTGGCGCTGCGCCGTGATGCCTTCCTCGAGCACGCCGATCCGGAAATCGGCGGCTTCTTCAGCCGCATGGTCTCCGGTGGCCTCGCCGGCATCATGGAGGCCTATCGCTCCCCCAGCGACATCGAAGCCGAGTGGGAAGCCAAGAACAGGGCGGCCGAGGCCCTGGCCCGCCGCGCCGAGACGATCGATGCCGGCGAAGCCGGCTGGCTGATCGAGCACATCGGGGTAGGCAGGCCTTTGTACGAGAACGAACGTGCGCTGCTGACGCTGATCAAGCACGCGTCACCGGAGATTCACCCGGCGCTTAAGCCGCTGCTCGACAAGGTTGCCTGAACCGGCGGGCAGCGCTCGCTACGCCCCCGGGCCGATCATTATTTTGCGGTGTGCGATTCAGATTCCACCGTACCAGTCGTAGCCATTGTCTTCCCAATAGCCGCCCCTGCCGCCGCCGACATTGGCGAAGCCGTCGACCAGCTCGATCTTGTAGAGATATTTCGGCATCTTGTAGCCGAGCTGACGCTCGACGCGGGCCCGCAGCGGCGCGCCGTTCTCGACCGGCAGCGGCTTGCCGTTCAGGCCATAGGCAAGGATCGTCTGCGGATGGCGGGCATCGATCAGGTCGATGGTGCCGTAATACTTGATGTCGCCGGAGAGGCTGCGGTCGATCGTGTCGAGGCAATGGAACATGACGTAGCGCGCCTGCGGCTTGACCACTGCCTGGTCGAGCACCAGCGACAGCGGCGTGCCAGTCCATTTGGCGATGCAGCTCCAGCCTTCGACGCAGTCATGGCGGGTGATCTGGGTGCGGCTCGGCATGTTCATCAACTGCTCGCGGCTAAGCGACAGCGGCTTTTCGACAAGGCCCGAAACCTCCAGCCGCCAGTCGGCGAAATTGTTGGCAAGCAAGCCTTTGTAGACGTCGTCATCGGGGGCCGTGACGCCGTTCGGCCGCTGCGGCTGGCGGATGTCGGCCTCGGTGAACTCCGGCGCCAGCGCGTCGCGGCCGGCAAGCAGGCGTTGCGCCCGGTACGTCAGGCCATTGGCGTTTTCGAGGAAACTGCGCAGGCCGCTGCCAATGCTCAGCTGGCTGTCGAAGGCGTCGCAGCCGGACAGCATGATGCCGGAGGCGCCAAGGCTGGCGCCCGTCAGGAATTTTCGGCGGCTGATCTCGAACTTTGCCATGTCACGCACTCCTCTCGGTGGAATTGTCGTCGCGTGCGGGAGGATCGGTGCGGTACCAGCCGGTGATGATCGAGCGCAGTTCGTTGATCGGGCCGGCAGCCAGGATCATCAGGATGTGGACGACGAAGAAAGCGACCAGCAGCACCATGACGGTGAAATGGATGGTACGTGCCGTCTGCCGGCCACCGAGCAGATCGTTGAGGAACGGCAGCACCGAGTCCATGCTGGGCGACATCGCCAGGCCGGTGATAATCATCAGCGGCAGCAGCACGAACAGCACGCCGCCATAGGCCATCTTCTGCAGCGTGTTGTATTCCCGCGTGTGGTGAAATTTGAGCTTGGCGTGGTCGACGATGTCTTTCGGCAGTCGCCTGAGATCGTCGAGGCGCGGCGCGAGATCGCGGCGCAGATGGCCGTTCACGGTGCTGGCGACCAGCCAGACGATCAAGGTCGTGGTCAGTATCCAGGCAAAGAAGAAATGGATGACGCGAGCGGTGCCCAGATCATAGTAGGACGGGATGGTCGCCCAGGATGGGAAGCCGCGCGCCGTTTCCTGGCCTGCCGGCCCCGACCAGCCGAGCACGCCCGTGGTGTCGAAACGATGCCCGAAGATTTCGGTATAGCCACGTGCACCGGCGTTGGTGTTCTCGGCGCCAATGGCGAAGATGGTGTTGTTGTAGTCGAAGCCCGACTGCTTGCCGATATAAAGCTGCGGGCGGGCGTTGAAGATCTGCAGGCCGGAAAGCAGCATGAAGAACAGCGAGATAGCCCAGATCCAGTGCGTCAGCCGCGTCCAGCGCGACTGGCGGTAGATCAGCGTCTCATCCTTCGAGGCGGCAGGGTCCGCTCCGGCGGTGGGTTGGCTTCTGGCAACCGATTCCATCTTGTCTCGTCTCCTGGCCTCGCGGCGTGGCCTGCGCGCTCATTGTCCTCCTGATACGTCGCCAACCAAACCGATGTTTCATCCGATCACGGAATTATTATGGGCTGCCCAAGCTGACGGCGAGATTGACGGCCGCGGCGACGATGACCGTGTTGAAGAAGAACGACAGGATCGAATGGACAAGCACGACACAACGCATATGCGTTGTCGAGATGTTGGTGTCGGCAGTCTGCGCGGTCATGCCAATGACTGCCGAGAAATAGAGGAAATCCCAGCCTTCCGGCCGCTTGTCGCCCGGGAACAGCAGCCCGCCGACCGGCATTTTCTTCTTGGTTTCAGTGTCGACGGCATCGCCGTCCATCCAATAGACATGGGCATAGTGGAGCGCTGCCATGGCATGCATGGTGAACCAGCCGAGCGGGATCGACAATAGCGCGAAGCCAAGCTCGACAGGATGGCCTCTGTCCTTCTGATTGATCAGCAGGAACAGTGAAACAATGGCGACGACGACCACGATCAGCGTTACAGCGAAGATAACCAGCACCGGCTGGTCGGTGGCACGCGCGTTCTTGCTGAGGTAACGACCGGTAAGCCTTGGCATCTGGGCGACGACCAAAATGACATAGATGGCGAAGAACGCATTGGTGCCGATCGAATAAGGGAGTGGCGCACGCAACAGCAGCGCAACCGCCAGTGCGACGGCCCCTATGCCGGCCGCCACGATGAATTGCCTGTGCCGACGCATTGGTGAATTGATCGAAGTTTCGGTGACCATGGCCCAGCTTTCAGAAAAGCGCCCGGATCAGTCCGGTGTGACGGATTTGAGCGCCCGCCGCAAGATGCGGTCAAGTTCGCCGAGAAACCGCGAACGGTCCTGCGGCACAAAGCTGGCATTGTAGCCCTTGCTTTCGCCGGTCTCGCGCAGATGCTGCTTGAGATCGCGCATCGCCACCGCCATGCCGATCGTTTCGGGCGTGAACGGGCGCCCGGTGGGTCCAAGCACATGGGCGCCGAGCGCCACCGCGCGGGCGGCCAGCGGAATGTCTGATGTGATCACGATGTCGTTGGTCCGCGCATTATCGACGATCCAGTCATCGGCGGCGTCGGCGCCCTTGGACACCACGACGTTGCGGATCATCGGATCGCGCGTTGGCCGCAGGCCCCCATTGGAGACGTAGGTAACGACGACGCCATGGCGCTCGGCGACCTTTTCCACCTCGGCCTTGACTGGGCAGGCATCGGCGTCGACGAGGATGGCGGGTGCAGGCATTTATTGTTCCAAAAGGCATGGGGCCGGGCGATTTCGGCCGGCCCCATGGAGATAATCTGATCGGTTGTTACGCCTGCAAGGCCCCGGACTTCTTCGCAGTCCAGGTCGCCATATAATCCATCAGGCCGGGATTGAGGCAGTCATACGGTTCCAGCCCGATTGACCTCAGTTGCGCGCGGATGCCGTCCATTCGCTTCGGGTCGACACCGGATTCGATGATCGACGAGACGAAGGCAGTGAAGCCCGGCGGCGACCAGCCGTCTTCCTCGAAGCGCTCGGGGTGGATGAAGGACAGGCCCTTGAACGGGTGGTCGCGCTCGACCGGCCCGTGCATGTGGACGCCGCAGCCGGTGCAGGCATGGCGTTGGATCAGCGCACTGGGATCGACCACTTTGAGCTTCTCGCCGTTCTCGGTGACGGTCACGTCGCCGGTGCCGGCCACGGCAACGACCGAGAACAACGCGCCCTCCGGCTTCCAGCATTTGGTGCAACCACAAGCATGGTTGTGGGCGATCTGGCCCTTGACCTTCACCTTGACCGGCTTGCTGGTGCAGGCGCAAACCAGCGTGCCGCCGGCAAAGCTTGCACTCTCCTTGGGCAAGCCATTGTCGATTTTCGGATGCAGTTTTTCCGGCATTCTTTTCTCCTCCCAGTTGTGAACCACAAAGGTCGCAGGCCGGTTGGTCGGCGGCTCGTGGTCTTCTTCAGTAAACGACGACGCTTCGGATCGACTTGCCCTCATGCATGAGGTCGAACCCCTTGTTGATGTCCTCGAGCTTCAGCGTGTGAGTGATCATCGGATCGATCTGGATCTTGCCGTCCATGTACCAGTCGACGATCTTCGGCACGTCGGTGCGGCCGCGCGCGCCGCCGAAGGCGGTGCCCATCCAGGTGCGCCCGGTGACGAGCTGGAACGGTCGCGTGGAAATCTCCTGGCCGGCACCGGCCACGCCGATGACGACCGACTTGCCCCAGCCGCGATGCGAGGCTTCCAGCGCCTGGCGCATCACCTTGGTGTTGCCGGTGCAGTCGAACGTGTAGTCGGCGCCACCGATCTGGTCGGCGCCGCGCTTGGTCATGTTGACGAGGTGAGGCACGACATCGCCGTCGATCTCCTTCGGATTGACGAAATGCGTCATGCCGAATTTTTCGCCCCAGGCCTTCTTGTCGTTGTTCAAGTCGACGCCGATGATCATGTCGGCGCCGGCAAGTTTCAGCCCTTGGATGACGTTGAGGCCGATGCCGCCGAGGCCGAAGACAACGGCAGTGGCGCCTTGCTCAACCTTGGCGGTGTTGATGACCGCACCGATGCCGGTGGTGACACCGCAGCCGATGTAGCAGATCTTGTCGAAGGGGGCGTCGGGATTGACCTTGGCAACCGCGATCTCGGGCAGCACGGTGAAGTTGGAGAAGGTCGAGCAGCCCATATAGTGAAAAATCTTGTCCTTCCCGATCGAGAAGCGCGACGAGCCGTCGGGCATCAGGCCTTGCCCCTGGGTGGCACGGATGGCGGTGCAGAGGTTGGTCTTGCGCGACAGGCAGGACGGGCACTGGCGGCATTCGGGCGTATAGAGTGGGATGACGTGGTCGCCCTTCTTGACCGAGGTGACGCCCTTGCCGACATCGACGACGACGCCGGCGCCCTCATGGCCGAGGATGGCCGGAAAAAGCCCTTCGGGATCGGCGCCCGACAGCGTGAACTCGTCGGTGTGGCAGATGCCGGTCGCCTTGATCTCAACCAGCACCTCGCCGTCGCGCGGGCCATCGAGGTCGACCTCCATGATCTCCAGCGGCTTTCCGGCGGCGACAGCGACAGCGGCGCGGGTTTTCATCAGACAGTTCCCTCCATAGGCGATTTTAACCCAAGCTTTCAGGTTTTGATGATGCGATCAACTGGAAGCTGGTTCCAGGCTTGGGCCAGCGCGGAGAATTTTATCCCAAATCGATTGAAAGACCGCGATTGACCCGGCCGGCTTGACCACGCCGACACAGGCCATAAAAGGAACGGCCGACCCGAGGGATATTTCGCATGTTCTCCAAGATCCTGATCGCCAATCGCGGCGAGATTGCCTGCCGTGTCATCAGGACGGCGCGCAAGATGGGCGTCGCCACCGTCGCGGTCTATTCCGATGCCGATCGTGATGCCGTGCATGTCGAGATGGCCGACGAGGCGGTGCATATCGGGCCTTCGCCCGCAGCGCAGAGCTATCTCGTGCCGGAGAAGATCATCGCCGCCTGCAAGGAGACGGGAGCGCAGGCCGTGCACCCCGGCTACGGCTTCCTGTCCGAGCGGGCGGCGTTCTGCGAGGCGCTGGAAGCGGAAGGCATCATCTTCATCGGCCCGAAGCCTAAGGCGATCAAGGCGATGGGCGACAAGATCGAATCGAAGAAATTCGCCAACGCCGCCAAGGTTTCCACCGTGCCCGGCTGGCTCGGTGTCATCGAGAATGCCGACCATGCCGAAAAGATCGCCGGCGAGATTGGCTATCCCGTGATGATCAAGGCCTCGGCCGGCGGTGGCGGCAAGGGCATGCGAATCGCCTGGAGCCAGTCGGAGGTGCGCGACGGCTTCGATCGGGCGCGCTCGGAAGCCAAGAGCTCCTTCGGCGACGACCGCGTCTTCATCGAGAAATTCGTCGTCGATCCGCGGCATATCGAAATCCAGGTGCTGGCCGACGCCCATGGCAACGCGCTCTATCTCGGCGAGCGCGAATGCTCGATCCAGCGCCGCAACCAGAAGGTCGCCGAAGAGGCGCCATCGCCGTTCCTCGACGCCAAGACACGCAAGGCCATGGGCGAGCAGTCGGTGGCGCTGGCGAGGGCCGTCGACTATCAGAGCGCCGGCACGGTGGAGTTCATCGTCGACAAGGACAAGAACTTCTATTTCCTTGAAATGAATACACGATTGCAGGTCGAGCATCCGGTGACGGAGCTCGTCACCGGCATCGATCTGGTCGAACAGATGATCCGCGTCGCCGCCGGTGAGAAGCTCGCCTTGACGCAGAGCGATGTGAAGCTGAATGGCTGGGCGGTGGAAAGCCGGCTCTATGCCGAGGACCCGTACCGCAATTTCCTGCCCTCGATCGGCCGGCTGACGCGCTACCGGCCGCCGGAGGAAGGGCAATTCGGCGATATCGTCATCCGTAACGACACCGGCGTCACCGAAGGCTCGGAAATTTCGATGTTCTATGATCCGATGCTCGCCAAGCTGTGCACGTGGGCACCGACGCGCATCGAGGCCATCGATGCCATGTCGGAAGCGCTCGACAGCTTTGTCGTCGACGGCATCGAGCACAACATTCCGTTCCTCGCCGCCCTGATGCAGCATCCGCGCTGGCGGGAAGGGCTGATATCGACCGGTTTCATCGCCGAGGAATATCCCGACGGCTTTGCGCCAATCGTGCCGAACAACGATGAGAAAGCCGTGCTGGCGTCGATTGCGACCGCGGTGGAACTGCTGCGCCGCGACCGGCTCGACCGGCTCGGCGGGCGCCTGGCGCCGCATTCGGGGGCGCTGAAGCGCGACTGGGTGGTGAAGATTGGTGAAAACTATCTGTCGGCGTCCATCCTCGAAGGCATGATCTCTATTCCGATGGAAATCGATCTGTCGATCGAGGGCGGCAAGGCGCTGACCGTTGCCTCAGACTGGCGTCCGGGCGACCTGATCTGGCGCGGCACGGTCGGCACGCACAAGATCGTCGCTCAGATCAGGCCGGTTGCCAATGGCTTGCGCATCGCCTGGAAAGGCATGTCGGTGACCGCGCGGACCATGTTGCCACGCATCGCCGAACTGGAAAGGCTGATGCCGGAGAAGGTGGCGCCGGATACGTCGAAACTGCTGCTTTGCCCGATGCCCGGCCTTGTCGTGTCGATCGCCGTTGCCGAAGGCCAGGAGGTCAAGGCCGGCGAGACGCTGGCCGTCGTCGAAGCGATGAAGATGGAAAACGTACTGCGCGCCGAACGCGATCTTGTCGTGGCGAGACTCAACGCCAAGCCAGGCGACAGCCTGGCGGTCGACGCAGTGATCATGGAATTCGCCTGAGATTGTTTGGAAACTTTAAGGCGAGCCGGGCAGGCCGCTGCAAGCCTGTGGTCAGCGGCGGTTTGTGCTGGACTGGTATCGCCCGGTCCCGGACAATACATCTCCTTCGACTCAAGTCCTTTGGGCAGCGCGAAAAACCATGGCAGATGACAGACTTCCCCGCGATCCCCTGATGCGCGAAGCCGCGATAGCGGCTGCGCGGCCGGAGGCGCCTGCGCGGCCGTTCGTACATCTGCGCGTGCATTCGGCCTATTCGCTGCTTGAAGGCGCCTTGCAGATCGGCAAGGTGGTGGCCCACGCGGTCAAGGACGAGGCCCCGGCGATTGCCGTCACCGACACCAACAATCTGTTCGGCGCGCTCGAATTCGCGCAGAAGGCGGTGAAGGACGGGATCCAGCCGATCATCGGCTGCCAGATCGCGGTCGCCTTTTCCGGCGAGAACAGCGATGGCCAGCGCGACCGCAGGCGGCAAGGTCCGGATATGCGGCCGGTGGTCCTGATCGCGGCGACCGAGGGCGGCTACGCCAATCTGGTGAGGTTGGTCAGCCGCGTCTATCTCGAGACGCCGCCAGGCGAGGCGGTGCACCTGACCACCGAAATGATGGAGGGCTATTGCGACGGGTTGATCTGCCTCAGCGGCGGGCCGCGCGGCCCGGTCGGCTTTGCGCTCAAGGAAGACCGCCGCGATCTTGCCGAGGCACGGCTCCTGACCCTGAAGACGATGTTCGGCGACCGGCTCTATGTCGAACTGGACCGGGTTTCCGGTTATGATCGCGTGATCGAGAAATCTTCGATCGATCTCGCCTATGCCCATGAATTGCCGCTGGTCGCCACCAACGAGGCCTTCTTCTCCGCGCGCGACGACTATGACGCGCATGACGCGCTGATCGCCATCGCCGAGGGCTCGGTCGTCGCCGCAGACAATCGCCGGCGGCTGTCGCCAGACAATTTCCTGCGCAGCCAGGCCGACATGGCAAGGCTGTTCGCCGACCTGCCGGAGGCGATCGACAACACGGTCGAGATCGCGCTGCGCTGTTCCTACTATCCGAAGAACCGCAACCCGATCCTGCCACGCTTCACTGGCGGCGATGTCGCCGACAATGACGCCGCCGTGCAGGCTGAAGCCGACGAACTGGCCCGCCAGGCGCATGAGGGGCTCGACGCGCGGCTGGCTGCGCACGGGCCGACCCCTGGCTACACGGTCGAGCAATATCGCGAGCGGTTGAATTTCGAGCTTGGCATCATCACCAAGATGAAGTTCCCCGGTTACTTCCTGATCGTTGCCGACTTCATCAAATGGGCAAAAGCGCAAGGCATTCCGGTCGGGCCGGGCCGCGGGTCGGGCGCCGGCTCGCTGGTTGCCTATTCGACGACCATCACCGACATCGATCCCCTGCGTTTCTCCCTGCTGTTCGAACGCTTCCTCAACCCCGATCGCGTATCGATGCCCGACTTCGACATCGACTTCTGCCAAGATCGCCGCGAGGAGGTGATCCGCTACGTCCAGCAGAAATACGGTCGCGACCAGGTCGGCCAGATCATCACCTTCGGTACGCTGCAGGCGCGCGCCGTGCTGCGCGACGTCGGCCGCGTGCTGCAGATGCCCTACGGCCAGGTCGACAAGCTTTCCAAGATGGTGCCGCAGAACCCGGCCAACCCGGTCAAGCTCGCCGACGCCATTGCCAACGAGCCGCGCTTTGCCGAAGAGGCCGAGCGGGAGCCGATCGTCCAGACGCTGCTCGACATGGCGCAGAAGCTGGAGGGCCTCTACCGCCACGCCTCGACGCACGCCGCCGGCATCGTCATCGGCGACCGCCCGCTGTCGGAACTGGTGCCGATGTACCGCGATCCGCGCTCGGACATGCCGGTCACCCAGTTCAACATGAAATATGTCGAGCAGGCCGGGCTGGTGAAGTTCGACTTCCTCGGCCTCAAGACGCTGACGGTGCTCGAAACGGCGGTCAAGCTGATCCGCCGGCGCGGCATCGAGATCGACCTGGCGACGATCCCGCTCGACGATCCCGAGACCTACGCCATGCTGTCGCGCGGCGAGGTGGTCGGCGTGTTCCAGGTGGAAAGTGCCGGCATGCGCAAGGCGCTGATCGGCATGCGGCCCGACTGCATTGAGGACATCATCGCCCTGGTCGCGCTGTACCGGCCGGGACCGATGGAGAACATCCCGACCTACAACGCCAGAAAGCATGGCGAAGAGGAGATGGCGTCGATCCATCCCAAGATCGACCACCTGGTGAAGGAGACCCAAGGCGTCATCGTCTACCAGGAACAGGTGATGCAGATCGCGCAGGAGCTTGCCGGCTATTCGCTCGGCGAAGCCGATCTGCTGCGCCGCGCGATGGGCAAGAAGATCCGCGCCGAGATGGACAAGCAGCGCGAGCGCTTCGTCTCGGGCGCGGTCGAACGCGGCGTCGGCAAGCCGCAAGCCGACTTCATTTTCGACCTGCTGGCCAAGTTCGCCGACTATGGTTTCAACAAGTCGCACGCCGCCGCCTACGCGGTGGTTTCGTACCAGACTGCCTATCTCAAGGCGCACTATCCGGTCGAGTTCCTCGCGGCATCGATGACGCTCGATATGGGCAACACCGACAAGCTCGCCGATTTCCGCCAGGACGCGCTGCGCCTTGGCATCGAGGTATTGGCTCCGTCGGTGATATCAAGCTTCCGCGCTTTCGAGGTCGGCGAGAACCGTATCTACTATTCGCTGGCCGCGCTGAAAGGTGTCGGCGACGCGGGGGTCGAGCATATCGTTGCCCAGCGCGGCGAAAAGCCATTCAAGAACCTCGCCGATTTCTGCGAAAGGGTCGATCCCAAGATTGTCGGCAAGCGCGTGTTCGAAAGCCTCATCATGGCCGGCGCGCTCGATTGCTTCGGCCACGACCGCGCTGCGATGATGGCGGGCGTCGAGCGCATGATGGGGCTGGCATCGCTGGCGCAGCAGAACGCGGTCTCCGGCCAGCACGATATCTTCGGCGCCTCGCTCGGCGCCCAGTCGCAGGCGCTCAATCTGCCGGCGACCGACCCATGGCTTGCCGCCGACCGGCTGCACCGTGAATTCCAGGTGGTCGGCTTCTACCTCTCCGCCCATCCGCTCGACGAGTATAAGGCCGCCTTGCAGAAGATGCGGGTGCAGAACTGGGCCGAGTTTTCGGCGGCCGTCAAGCGCGGGGCGGCCGCCGGACGGCTGGCCGGCACGGTCACCTCCAAGCAGGAGCGCAAGACGCGCACCGGCAACAAGATGGGCGTCGTCGCGTTTTCCGACACGTCCGGCCAGTATGAAGCCGTGCTGTTTTCCGAAGGATTGGCGCAGTATCGCGACCTGCTCGAGCCCGGCCGCTCCGTCGTCATCACCGTTGCTGCCGAGGATAGGCCGGAGGGCGTCAATTTGCGCATCAACTCGGTGCAGTCGCTGGAGGACGAGGCAAGCCGCATCCAGAAGGCGTTGCGCATTTTCGTACGCAATGCGGCGCCGATCGGCACGCTGGCCGGCCAGCTTTCAGTGAGGGGCGAAGGCCAGGTCAGCTTCGTGCTGATCAAGGAAGATGGCGAGGGGGAAATCGAGATCGAGCTGCCCAATCGCTACCGGATCTCGCCGCAGATCGCCTCGGCGATGCGCGCCGTGCCGGGCGTGGTCGAAGTGGAACTGGTGTGACCTCCGCTCGTGCGGGCTGGCGGCAGGTGTCGCGAACGCCGCCGCGATCGTCATGAAAGCGGCAGAAGACAGCTCAACAATCGCGCGGCTGCGCGACAGGCTGCGCAGGCTCTATCACGGACGCACCCCGGCGGCTTTCCGCTTCCAGCTGGTGGCTGTCGTCATCGACCTCGCCATCATTGCCTTCTTCATCGCGACGCCGGTTCTTCAGGACAAGCCGTCATTCCTCTGGCTCGACTATGCGGTGGCCGCGCTGGTTGCTGCCGACATGGCCGCCCGCCTGCTGGCGTCCAACGACATGTTTCGGCTGATGAAGCAGCCGACATCATGGGTCGATGCCTTCATCCTCTTGACGCTACTGATGCCGACGGCGCTCGCCAATCTCGGTTTCCTGCGCATCCTGCGGCTTTGGTCACTGTCGCGCAGCGGGTCGCTGTGGCGGCATTTCGAGATGCGCGGACTGCGGCCTTGGCGCGAGGCGAGCCAGGCGGTCATCAACCTCTTGACCTTCCTGTTCGTCATCACCGGTTTCGTCTACACGTTCTTCTTCCGCACCGGGACGGGGCTCGAAAACTATATCGATGCTCTTTATTTCACCGTCGCTACAGTGACGACGACAGGCTTCGGCGACATTGTCCTGCCGGGCATGGCCGGCAAGCTGACCGCGATCGCCACCATGATCATCGGCATTTCGCTGTTCGTGAGGTTGGCGCAGGCGCTGTTCCGTCCCCACAAGGTATTCTTTCCCTGTCCGCAGTGCGGGCTGCAGCGGCACGAGCCCGACGCCGTCCACTGCAAGGCCTGCGGCCATCTCCTCAACATACCCGACGACGGCAATTGACGGGCTGGAGGACCCATCCCGCTGGAGTAAGGATGCTATCCGCTCAGAACTGCGGGCCACCTATCTGGCTGTAGTTGACGCCGCCGAAGCTGATGCCGGTCAGGCCGGGAGCCGCCATCTTGCGCTTGTGACCATCGCGGCAGTCGAACACGGGCCACTCCGTCTGTTTGCAAGGTATCTCGCGGCACATTCGGCTCAGGCAATCGCCCTCGGTGAGCAAGAACAGGCTGTTGCCCAGGCGCCGAACCGTGCTTCCATCGTCGGAACGCCAAGTCCAGGGAATGCGCAGCGAGGAAACGAAATCGCCGACAAGGCCACCGGTCCCGGAATGCGCGCGCAGGCTTGTTCGATAATGCGCCATGGACGCGGAATAGTCGGCCACGATCGTCGGGCCATAGGAGGAAGCCATAGGGCCACCCGACTCGAGAAGGTGCGTTCCCGCTTCGGCTTCCGCCTTGCCGGTGGCTACCAGCGTCGACATCAGTAAAACAGCGACGATCACAAGAGGCATCGTTGCACCATCTCACGCTTGCTCTCTGTTTCCAGGAGCGTCTCATCCCGCCGCCCCAGCTACAAGGCGGCAACGTCGGATCAGGGCACGAAATTCTCGTAGACTCAATCTCCCCCGGACTGGATCAGGGTCTAGGACGCGGCGATCTTCACCGGTTGTGGCGCTTTTCGCTGCAGATTGAGCAGATTGCCCATCAGGATCAGCAGTGCGCCACCGGCGGTGAAGGCGTCGATCTGTTCCTGATAGAGCAGCCAGCCGATCAGTGCCGACAGCGGCACGCGCAGGAAATCCATCGGCGAAATGACGGTGGCGTCGGCATAGGCAAGCGCACGGGCCATGCAGAAATGCGACGACATGCCGGTGAAGGCGATCAGCAGGATCCAGGGCCACAGCTCGAGCGGCGGGTTGCGCCACTCGTAGAGCGCCGGCACGAGGCCGAGTGCCGACTGAATGATCAGCATCCAGAAGATGATGCGCACGACGCTGTCCGTGCGCGTCAGCGACTTGACCAGCACCAGCGATATGCCGAAACAGACGGCGGCACCGAGCACGACAAGATGACCGGGATCGACGGCGCCGACGCCGGGGCGCACGATGATCACGACGCCGATCAGCCCCAGCACGATCGCTGCAAGCCTGGGCCGGGAGAGCCTTTCGCCAAGAAAAGTCACCGCCAGGATTGCCGTCCAGATCGGTGTGGTGAATTCGATCGAGATCAACACCGCCAGCGGGATCAGCGTCAGCGCGTAGAGCCAAGCCGCCTGGCCGGTATAGTGGACGACGTTGCGGGCAATATGAGCGATGGGGCGCCGCGTGCGCATGGCTGCAAAGCCGCCGCTCATCACCACCAGCGGCAGGAGAATGAAAAAGCCGATCACCGAGCGCAGTTCCAGCACCTGGAAGACATTGAGCTCGGCTGTCGTGGCGCGGCCGGCGACCGACATCGCCAGGAACGAGACGATCGACAGCGCCATCCAGAACGCGGCCTTGGGGATGGAGGGGGTGGGTACCATGCCGGCTATGTCGCAGGCCGGGGCCTTTGCCGCAATCGCTAGAAGCCGCATTCTTCTGGGCCAGTCGCGATGGCTGGATGTTGCAAGTCAGTCATGTTGCGGGCGGAACCTGATACGGCAAGGGGCGTTGAGTCCCGATATTCCGCGCACTTTGCGTTGGGACTGTGCTGCCTTTTCAAGATCGACAAGGAGAGCTTCGATGAGATCATTCGCGCAATTCGCGCTTGCTGGCTGTCTGTTGGCTGCGGCTGGCGCGGCACATGCCGACGAAGGGAAATTTCTTCAGTCGTTCCAGGGCAATTTCGCCGGCAAGGGTATCGTCAAGGTCACCACCGAGGCACCGACGGTGAACGTGTCCTGCACGTTCAAGTCCAACGCCACGTCGACGTCGCTGTCGCTGGACGGCAATTGCCGCGGGCTGGTTGTGGTGACGCGCGCCATCAGCGCGGACCTGAAATCCAGCGGTGCGAAGTACAGCGGCACCTATGTCGGCTCTCGTTCAGGGCCGGCACAGCTCAACGGCAGCCGCTCGGGCAACGCGATCAATCTCGGCATCCGCTGGGCCAAGGCGGTCAACGGTGATCGAAAGGCGCAGATGAAGGTCGAGAAACGAGGCGAGAACGGCATGCGGCTGACCGTCACCGACACCGACCCGAAAACCGGCAAGAGCGTGGTGACGAGCAGGATCGATCTGCAGCGCACCTGACGAGCGTGCCGATATTCAGGTGAGGCCGGCCTGCGAACGGTGATCTCCTGCGCTTACGGCGCTCAGGTGCTTTAAGTACGCACCGCTCCGGTTCTCGGAAGCCAACATTCTCGGCTCGGCCTGACGTGAATCTCAACAAACCCAACAAGCAGGGTCAGTCCTCGATCGGCTCGGGCGGGTGGGCGTCGCGGCCCTTGCCGAATGTATAGCCGGTCTCCACCGCCCTGCGACCGAACTTGTCGCGCAGGGCATCGATGGCGCTTTCGGCCATGGCGCGTTTGCGCGACTGGACGTCTACCAGGTCGGGCGGGTCGGCCTTGTCGTCGTCCGAGAGGTCGCTGACGCCGATACCGAGCAGCCGATATTTCGTGCCGTCGGTTTCCTTGCGCAGAAGTTCCACCCCGGTCTGAAAGATGCGATCGGCGAGCCGGGTCGGGTCGCCGAGCTGGCGGTTGCGCGTGCGCAGCTTGAAATCCTGGGTCTTGAGCTTCAGCACCACGGTGCGCCCGGCGATGCCGGATTTCTTCAGCCGTGCCGAGACCTTTTCCGAAAGCCCCCTCAGCACCGCGACAAGCTCGTCTAGCGAAGCGATGTCGGTGTCGAATGTGGTTTCGGCCGATACGCTCTTGGCGTCCTGGTCCGGATCGACGCGGCGGACGTCCTCGCCGCGCGAAAGGCGGTAGAGCCGGTCGCCCATCGTGCCGTAGCGGCGCATCAGGTCGCCACGATCCATCTGCTGCAGCTGACCGATGGTGCGGATGCCATCGCGTTCCAGCGTGGCGTTGAACGCCTTGCCGACACCCCAGATCATCGTTACCGGCTGGGCTGCCAGGAAGCCGACCGCCTCGGCCTCGCCGATGACCGAGAAGCCGCGCGGCTTGCGGAAATCGGACGCTATCTTGGCGAGGAACTTGCAGTAGGACAGGCCGGCTGAAACGGTGATGCCGATCTCCTTCTCGACCGCAAGCGCGAAGCGCGCCAGCACCACTGCCGGCGGTAGGCCGTGGAGACGTTCGGTGCCGGCGAGGTCGAGAAATGCCTCGTCGATCGAGAGAGGCTCGACCAGCGGCGTCAGCGCCTGCATCATGGCGCGCACCTCGCGGCCGACGCGCACGTATTTTTCCATGTTGGGGCTGATGACGACCGCCTCGGGACAGGCTTCGAGCGCCTTGAACATCGGCATTGCCGAGCGCACGCCCTGGATGCGGGCGATGTAGCAAGCGGTGGAGACGACGCCACGTTTGCCGCCGCCGATGATCAGCGGCTTGTCCTTGAGCGCCGGATTGTCGCGTTTTTCGATCGCAGCATAGAAGGCGTCGCAATCGATATGGGCCAGATGCAGCCGGTAAAGCTCGGGATGGCGGGCCAGCCGGGGGCTGCCGCAGCGCTCGCAGCGACGCGTCTGGCTGCGCTGAAACGTCAGGCAGTCGCGGCAAAAACCGTGATCGGGATTGTTGACAGGGGCCGCCATCGCTGCGAACATAAAGAGAACAGAAGCAATGGTACGACAGTGCAAGGCCTGCGACAAGGCTGGCCTGGGGAGAACGCATGAGCACGACCATAGCGCCGCTGGCGCCCGAACTCTGGGCGGATTTCGAGGACCTCTTCGGCAAGCAGGGCGCCTGCTACGGCTGCTGGTGCACACATTTCCGGCTGGCGCCGGCGATACGGCGTGAGAGCAGCCGGGAACGCAACAAGGACCACATCAAGGCGCGCATCGAAGCCGGTCCGCCTCCAGGCCTGCTGGCATTCGAAGACGGCAAGGCGGTCGGCTGGATGCAGATCGGTCCACGCGCCGACGTGCCCGAATGGAACAATCAGGGCAGGGGGTCGGCACCAGTCGATGCCGCCGACGCCATGGATCCGGCCGTATGGGCGATCTCCTGCTTCTTCATCCGCACCAAGGCGCGCGGCAGGGGCATCACGCATCGCCTGGTCGAAGGCGGTATCGATTTTGCCCGCAGCAACGGCGCCCGGCTGGTCGAGGCCTGCCCGATAGACCTGTCCCGGGATTCTCGTTCGATCGGCCTGTTCGTCGGCTCGTCGCGGGTGTTCGAGAAGGCTGGTTTCGAGCGGCTGGTCGAGCGCAAGGCCGGCCGGCCGTTGATGCGGCTTGTGCTATAATCAGCTTTTGCGCCTTGGCGGCGTTGTATCTCACCTTGCGGTTGTGGCGGTAATTTCATACCAGACGAACGAGGCGTTCCTTCCAAGACGCGTTGCACGGAAACGGATTCAGTCGACGCGCTTTGGGCTTTTGTTTTATGCATGTCGTTGTCCCAAACCGCTGCGCGCTTTTGGGCACTATTAGGTCAAACGGAGAATTCGCGTGAACCGTGCCCTGCCATTCGTTTTTCTTCTTGCGTTGAGCGCGCCTGCTTTCGGCCAGACCGTCGACAGTCAGGGTGCGAAGCAATTGTCCGAAGACCTGGCCCGCTATGTCGGCAAACAGGCGCTCGACAAAGGCATTCTGAAGGTGTCGCTGGAAGGCGATGCCTACAAGATCTTGTTTGATTTCAAGGCGCTTGCCGGATCACTGCCCGATCAAAAGCTGCTGAAAGTCGACGTTGCGCCCTATGCCCTGATGGTCAAGCCGCGCAGCGACGGATCCTGGGATGTCTCGATGGATTTTTCGCAGAGCGCCTCTTTCGAGTTCAACGGGCCCGAGGGTCTGCAAAGCACGCAGTTTTCGATCAAGGAGGGCATGGGTTCCGGGGTCTACGACTCCAATCTGGCGGCCTTCACCAGCGGCAGCAGCTCGATGGCCGGTATGACGATGGCATCGAAGGATGCCAAACAGCATATGGAAGCGAGCACCGGCGCCGGCACTGCAACGATCGCCGCGACCAGGTCCGCGACCGGCGGCGTCGATTTCACAACCTCGCAAAAGGTGTCTGATTTCGTCGAAACGATCAATTTCGACGATCCTGAAAGCGGGCTGAAATTCCCGGTCAACGTCAAATCGCCGGAGCTGTCGGTCGAGGCCAGCGGCAAGGGGGTGCGGACAAAGCCGCTGCTCGATCTCCTGGCATTTGCCGTGGCCAATGAAGACGAGGCGACGCTGAAGGCAAACCAGGCGCAACTCAAATGGCTTCTGCTCGCCGCCTTGCCCGTTTGGGAGCATGTCGAGGGAACCTACGGCTTCAAGGGTTTCACGGTGGAAAGCCCGGTCGGCAATTTCGGCGCGACGCAGCTCAGCACTGCATTCGGGTCCGATGGCGTCGCCCAGAACGGCAAGATCAACTACGCCATCAAGGCTTCGGGGCTCACCGTGCCGCAACAGCTTCTGCCGAGCTGGAGCGTGGGGCTGTTGCCCACCGATCTCGACCTGAACTTCGGCGGCGCCAATATCGATCTCGACAGCATGGCGAAGAAGGCGATCGAAGCCTTTGATCTCAATAAGAATCCGCCGCTGTCGGCTGATTTCGGCGACCAGCTCAAAGCCGACTTCATGGCCAAGACGCCGAAGGTCGTGATCGGCCACAGCACCGTGAAGAACAAGGATACGGAGATCGCCCTGGAAGGCGAAATGACCTTCCCCCACGAGAAGCCGGAGGCAAGCTTGACGGTCGACGTCACTGGCTTCGACAAGCTCGTCGAGGGCCTGCAGACGGCGGCAAAGTCGGAGCCGGAGGTGGCGCAGTACGTACCCGTGGCTCTCATGGTGAAAGGTTTTGGCAAGACGCTGCCCGATGGACGCATCGAATGGGTCGTCAACGCCAAGGCCGACGGTTCGGTCATGGTCAACGGCGTCATGGTCAAGCCGGCCGATCCGGCCGTGGATGACAGTGTCGATGACAGCGGCGACGACAGTGGGGACGACAGCGGCGGGGCGGGAGCGAAGCTGAACCCCTGAGGGCTGGCCTTTATCTCTTTGTTTTGACGCAATTCCGGACGGAAAACCGCTTCACACTTTTTCCTGGAATTGCGTTAGAGCCCCAGCGCGTTCGCAATCTTCGGCGCGGCTTCGTGCCAGTCCTGGACGACGATGATGTCGTCCGGCACCGGCGGCAGGAATGCGCGCAGCGAGTTGTCAGCCATCAGATGGAACAGGCCGGCATCGGCAACGGATGCCCGCACCGACGCCAGATTGTGCGGCTGATCGTCGACGAAAACCACCGGCCGGCCGGTCTTGCCGCGAAGCCTGGCCACTGCCGGTCCCTTGGCCATTTCAGTGGTCAGGAGCGGGTAGCTCAGCCCGAGTGCATCGAGATGGGCGCGACGCACGGCACGGTGCTTGTGCGGCATGGCCGTCAGCAGGATGATCTCGGCGCGATCGCCCAGTCCCGCCAGGGCATCCGCGGCACCGTCGGTGATGCTCTGCCAGTCTGCCTGGGCATCGAAGAAATCGCCCAGAAGTGCTGTGACTTCGGGCTGTTCGATCAGCCGACCGCTCGCCGTCTCGGCAATGTTTCCGGTCAGCCGGAAAGAGGCCAGCGTCAGGCCGAAACCACGCGCCGTGAGGAAATTCGGGAACGGGCGGATGAATTCGAGCACCACGTCGTCGACATCGAGCACCAGCAGCGGGCGGTCGTCCGCCGCCAGTTCCTCGATCTGGCGGGCGGTCTCGGGATCATCGCTCATATGGAATGCTCATGGTTGTCGTCGCCCAGCGGCAGCGCCCGCAAGGCCTTGCCGACAGCTGCCGGCGGCGTGCCGGTTTCCTCGGCAAAGCGCATCAGCGTCGGCTCGTGTGCGAGAATGAACTGCAGGACGCCAGCCAGGAATCCAGGTTCGCCGGCAGCTTTGCGGATCGAATGTGCCTCGATGCCGGTGATTGCCAGAAAGCGCGGCAACAGCTCCGGATCGGAGGCGACGAAGCCCAGGGCCTTCACCGCAATCGATTCCGCTTCTTCGCGCATTGACGCTGCGTTTGCCATCACTACCTTCGGCGTGTGGAATGAGTCTCTCCCGCAGTAATGGCAAGAGATGCTTGCGGCAAGCCATTAGAGCGGCGCCCGAGGTGGAATCCAGACAGCTTTTTGCCCCACGGATTTCCGTTTCGTCAATGATATTGCCGTAGAGTGAAGCAGGGTTTGGTGCGTCTTTCAGATGGGCGCATGACGGGCGCCTTCGAGCGGAAGGACGGCCGGGACGGGATATCGATGCCGAAGAAGGTCATGATCGTCGAGGACAATGAGCTCAACATGAAGCTCTTTCGGGACCTCATCGAAGCAAGTGGTTACGAGACCGTGCGCACCCGCAACGGCCTGGAAGCGCTCGATCTGGCGCGCAAGCACCGGCCGGATCTCATCCTGATGGATATCCAGTTGCCTGAAGTGTCGGGGCTGGAGGTGACCAAATGGCTGAAGGAGGATGACGAGCTGCACGTCATCCCGGTCATCGCGGTGACCGCCTTCGCGATGAAAGGCGACGAGGAACGCATCCGCCAGGGTGGCTGCGAAGCCTATATCTCCAAGCCGATCTCGGTGCCGCGTTTCATCGAAACCATCAAATCCTATTTGGGCGATGCGTGATGCGCCCTTCCAGCCAAGCCGGAGCCTTGTGACATGACTGCACGGATCCTCGTCGTCGACGACATCCCTGCCAATGTGCGGCTGCTGGAGGTCCGGCTGCTGGCCGAATATTTCGAGGTGTTGACCGCCACCAACGGGCCGGACGCCATCGAGACCTGCGAGAATGGCAAGGTCGATGTTGTGCTGCTCGATGTGATGATGCCCGACATGGACGGGTTCGAAGTCTGCCGGCGGCTGAAGAGCGACCCGGCGACGTCGCACATTCCCGTGGTGATGATCACCGCGCTCGACCAGGTTTCCGACCGCGTGCGCGGGCTCGAAGCCGGCGCCGATGATTTCCTGACCAAACCGGTCAACGACCTGCAACTGATGACGCGCGTCAAGAGCCTGGTCCGGCTGAAGTCGCTGACCGACGAGTTGCGGCTGCGCGCCTCGACGACGCGCAACATTGGTATCGAAGAATTGCTGAGCCGCAATTTCGCCTCCGAGGACACGACGCCGAAAGTGCTTTTGATCGACGAGCGCAAATCCTCGGTCGAGCGCATCCAGAAGATGCTGCGCGACCGTGCCGACCTCGACGTCACCAGCGATCCGCATGCCGGCTTCTTCCAGGCCGCCGAGACGCCCTACGAATGCGTGATGATCTCTACGGCCTTTGCGGATTTCGATCCGCTCCGGCTCTGTTCGCAGTTGCGCTCGCTCGACCGCACCCGTTTCGTTCCGATCATCCTGCTGGCGGAGGCGGGCGAGGACGAGCGCATAATTCGTGGCCTGGAGCTCGGCATCAACGACTATCTGATGCGGCCGATCGACCAGCAAGAACTGACAGCGCGGCTGCGCACTCAGGTGCGCCGCAAGCGCTACAACGACCAGCTGCGCGCCAGCGTCACCCAAACCATCGAAATGGCGGTGACCGACGGGCTGACCGGGCTGCACAACCGCCGCTACCTCGACAGCCATCTGCAGACGCTGTTCGATCGCGCCGTGGCGCGGCGGCGGCCACTGTCGGTGATGATCACCGACCTCGACCGTTTCAAGTCGATCAACGACGCGCACGGCCATGACGGCGGCGACGAGGTGTTGCGGGAATTCGCGCGACGGTTGCGCAAGAATGTTCGCGGCATCGACCTTGCCTGCCGCTTTGGCGGCGAGGAGTTCGTCGTGGTTATGCCGGACACAGATGGAACGGTTGCCGAAAAGGTGGCCGAACGCATTCGCGCCGAAATTGCCCAGGCGCCTTTTGCCATCGGCCCGGACGGCAAGACGATCGAGGTCACCGTCAGCGTCGGCGTGTCGTCGGTGCTGAAGGGGGTGGATACGGTGGCGGCGCTGATGAAACGCGCCGACCTGGCACTCTATGAAGCCAAGAGCGGTGGCCGCAACCGCGTCGTCGCCAAGGCGGCGTAGCCCCCTAAGGCCCGATTATCCAGTCAACCCGATAGGGTTACCCGTTTACCTTAATCCAAGCGATTCGCGAGCCTTGGTTAAGAAATGGTTGATTTTGATAAGCTCTTGCGCAAATGTGCAGGCCAAGACGAAGCCGGCACGAGGGTAGTCAGCCGGCTCGATCCCTAGAAATACCCCATGATGCTCAGGTCCGCCGCATCTCCTGGGTCCGTGGGGTCGGCCGGCCGGCGCTGGCGCATAGTGGCCTCCTCGTACCGCTGCCAAACGCCGACCGGCCCCCTTCTCCAAACAGAACATCGGAGCTCCGTGCCAAGGCACGGATGACTCTGCTTTTTGCGTGTGGAAAATCCGGATCCCGTTCTCTTGGATCAGCGGCAATAGCCATATGGCGCGCACTGTCATTGCGCGAGAGGCTGTGTTCGTGGCTGGCATCAGAAGGGAGGAGTACCTCTCCAGTTCATACATATGGCGCACAAGGGGCTTGCGGCAAGACCCGGCTCCTCCCGTAAAACCGTCGGCCTAACCCAAGGGTACGGAACGGAGAGTGCGATAATGGCTGTAATGACCGATCATGCGGTGGTGATTGCCGGAGGTGGCCCGACAGGGTTGATGCTGGCAGCTGAACTCGCGCTGGCGGGTGTCGACGTTGCCATTGTCGAGCGGCGTCCCAACCAGGAGCTTGTTGGCTTGCGTGCGGGCGGCCTGCATGCTCGCACGATCGAAGTTCTGGATCAGCGTGGGATCGCCGACCGGTTTTTGTCGCAAGGACAACGCTTTCAGGTCGTGGGCTTCCACATGATCCGGCTGGACATCAGCGACTTTCCAACGCGGCACAACTGCCTGCTCGGGCTGCGTCAAAACCAAATTGAACGCATTTTGGCCGGTTGGGTCGACGAGTTGAAAGTGCCGATCTATCGCGGGCAGGAGGTTGCGGCGTTCGCGCAAGACAACAGCGGGGTCGTCATCGAGTTGGACGATGGCCAACGTATGAAGACACGTTATCTGGTGGGCTGTGACGGAGGGCGAAGCATCATCCGAAAAGCGGCCGGCATCGAATTCGCCGGATGGGATCCGACGATGAGTTGGATGATCGCCGAGGTCGAGATGTCTGAGGAGCCGCCATTGGGCTTTCGGAACACGGACTCCGGTATCCACGCTTTGGGCAAGACCGCGCAGGGTGGGACAGTCGGCGTCGTGCTGACAGAACCGCGACTGGAGACCGGCGGAGAGCCCACGCTTCGCGATCTCAGCGAGGCGCTGGTTGCCATCTATGGGACCGACTTTGGTGTCCACAGTCCGACGTGGCTCTCGCGCTTCACCGATATGACAAGGCAAGCCGCGACCTACCGCGACGGACGCGTCTTGCTGGCGGGCGATGCCGCGCACATCCATCCCCCGATGGGCGGGCAGGGCCTCAACATCGGCGTACAGGATGCGGTGAACCTCGGCTGGAAGCTGGCGCAGGTGGTCAAGCGGATCTCACCGGAGAGCCTCCTCGATACCTACCAGGCTGAGCGCCACCCGGTCGCCGCCCGTGTCTTGCAGAACACGATGGCACAGGTTGCGCTACGGCGAACGGACGACCGTGGCAAGGCCATGGGCGACATCGTTGCCGAACTGCTCGGGATGGACGAACCGCGCAGACGAATGGCCGGCGAGATGTCCGGTCTGGGCGTTCACTACAATCTCGGCGAGGGGCATCCTCTGCTCGGCCGGCGGATGCCCGACCTCGACCTGCTCACTGCCAACGGCCCACTGCGGGTCTTTGCCCTGCTGCACCATGCCAGGCCGGTCATGCTCAACTTCGGTCAGCCAGCCGGCTTCGACATGACACCGTGGGCAGATCGGGTCCAGCAGATCGACGCCACATATTCCGGACCATGGGAGCTTCCGGTGCTCGGTCCCATCGCCGCACCGAGCGCCGTGTTGATCCGGCCCGACGGCTACGTGGCCTGGGTAGGGGACGGAACCCGTCTTGGGCTTGCCGAGGCGCTGACCGCCTGGTTCGGACCGCCTGCCGTGGCGCCCCAGTCACAATGAAGTAGGCGCAACCTCCCGAAATACCTCCTGAATGCATCGCGTCGCCGCTTGTGGCGGCGCGGACTGCTGACAACCGATTGACAGGAGCTTTTATCCATGCAGAAATTGGTTGGACCATTGGACCACTTGGAGAGAGCGTGGACCAGAACAGCCTGCCACCCATTCAGACGACGGCGCGCGATGACGCCGTGCTGAAGGCGTTGGTTGGGTTTGTTCGCGCCGAAGCCTTGCAGCCCGGCGAGCGACTTCCAACAGAGCGTATTCTGGCCGAACGGCTGAAGGTCAGCCGCAACACGGTCCGTGAGGCGCTGACGCGCTGGGAAGGGCTCGGTCTGGTCGAGCGCCGGCAAGGCAGCGGAACCTATCTCAAGGCGGCCGTTTCACCCGACATGCTGCATATGCCGCTGACGCTGGCGGGGGGCAACGATTTCACCAGCCTGATGCAGACGCTGGAAATCCGCCGCGCGCTGGAAGCGGAGGCCGCCGCACTCTGTGCCGAGCGTGCAAGCCAGACCGACATTGCCGAGATCGCGCGCAAGCTCGACATCATGGAGCAGGCGTTTCGCACGCGCGACGGCATGTCGTCGGAAGAGGACTGGGAGTTCCACCAGGCGATCTACCGGGTCTCCGGCAATCCGCTGTTCGAGCAGATCATCGCCGCCATGCACGAGTTGTTCCATCGCTTTTGGGAGCATCCGCTCGGCGTGCGCGACTTCGGCCATGCCAGCTTTCCCTATCACCGCACCATCTACGAATGCATCGCCGCGCGCGACCCGGAAGGCGCCCGCGCCGAGGCGCTCAAGCTGATCGCCACCGTCGAGGACGATCTGAAGCGCGGTGCGGCCAAACTCAAACTTTCGAGCCAGACATGAACGAGCAGCCATCCGGTTTCGACCACGATTATCTCGCCGAGGCGGCAACGCTGCTGGCGCATGACGAGCCATTTCCGGGCGGCGCGGTGGTGCCGCCGATCTACCAGACCTCGCTGTTCACCTTTGCCAACTATGCCGAGATGGCCGACACCTTCGCCGGCAAACGAAAGCAGCCGATCTATTCGCGCGGCGACAATCCGACGGTGATGGAGTTCGAGGCGCGGGTAGCGGCGCTCGAGGGCGCTGAGGCCGCTCGCGGCTTTTCCAGCGGCATGGCCGCGATCAGCGCCACGGTGCTTGCTTTCGTCGGTGCCGGCGAGCGCATCGTGGCGGTGCGCAATTGCTACGGCGATGCCTACCGGCTGTTCGAGCGGCTCTTGCCGCGTCTCAACATCAAGGTCGACTACGTCGATGGCTCCGACCCTGACGCGGTCGCCGCGGCACTTCCCGGCGCCAAGCTGCTCTACCTGGAAAGCCCGACCTCGATGATGTTCGAGCTGCAGGACATCGCGCATCTGACGCGGTTGGCCAAGGAGCAGGGCATCATCACCAGCATCGATAATTCCTGGGCGACGCCGGTGTTCCAGAAGCCGATCACGCACGGCGTCGACCTGGTACTGCACTCGGCCTCGAAATATCTCGGTGGCCACAGCGACACCGTGGCCGGCGTCGTGGCCGGATCTGCCGCCCATATCAAGCATATCAACGAGCAGACCTATTCCTATCTCGGTGGCAAGCTGTCGCCGTTCGAGGCCTGGCTGCTGCTGCGCGGCCTGCGCACGCTGCCGCTGCGCCTGCCGCACCATATGAAGAGCGGCCTGACCCTCGCCGAGCGGCTGAAGGCGCATGCCAATGTCGAACGCGTCAACCATCCGGCCTATTCGAACCATCCGGGCAAGGCGACGCTGGCCGGCTATGCCGGGCTGTTCTCCTTCGAGGTGACGGACGATATCGACATTCCCGTCTTCGTCGACGCGCTCAACTATTTCCGCATCGGCGTCAGCTGGGGCGGGCATGAGAGCCTGGTCGTACCTGCCAAGGCATCGCTCGAGCAGACGCCGGGCCTGAATTCGATGGCGCGCTTCGGCGTCAGCCCCCGAACCATCCGCTTCAATGTCGGATTGGAGAATGTCGAAGACCTGTGGGCGGACGTCGCCCAAGCCTTCGAAAAAGCCAGAAAATAACAAGCGGGTTCAAAATGGGAGTCTTGAACATGAAAAAACTGACCGTCATGCTTGCCACCGTTGCGGGGCTGGCGATTTCCGCCGGAAATGCTGTGGCCGATTCGACCCTCAAGATGGTCGAAGTCATCACCAGCCCGCCGCGCACCGAATTCCTGAAGAAACAGATCGCCGAATTCGAAACCGCCAATCCCGGCGTCAAGGTCGAGCTGATCTCGCTGCCCTGGGGCCAGGCCTTCGAAAAATTCCTGACCATGGTTCAGGCCGGCGACACGCCCGACGTGGTCGAGATGCCGGAACGCTGGATGGGCCTCTATGCCAACAATGCCCAACTCGAGGATCTCGGCCCCTACATGGCCAAGTGGGACGACGCCAAGACGCTCGGCGAGCGCGCCAAGCAGTTCGGCTCGACCGTCAACAACACGCAGTTCATGATCCCGTACGGCTACTACGTGAACGCGCTGTTCTGGAACAAGAAGCTGTTCAAGGAAGCCGGCCTCGACGGCCCGCCGGCGACGCTCGACGATTTCGTCGCCGACTCCAAGAAGATCTCGGCACTTCCCGGCAAATACGGCTACTGCCTGCGCGGCGGTCCGGGTGCCTTCAACGGCATGCACATGTTCATGAATATCGCCGCCGGCAAGGGCGGCTACTTCAACGAGGATGGCACCTCGACCATCAACGACGAAGGCTCGGTCAAGGGTCTGCAGATGCTGGCCGACATGTACAAGAACGGGCTGGCGCCAAAGGATGCGGTGAGCTGGGGCTTCAACGAGACGGTCACCGGCTTCTATTCCGGTACCTGCGCCATGCTCAACCAGGATCCGGACGCACTGCTCGGCATCGCCGACAAGATGAGTGCCGACGACTTCGCGGTGGCGCCATTGCCGGTCGGGCCGAGCGGCAAGTCTTATCCGACGCTTGGCTATGCCGGCTGGGCGATGTTCGCCAACTCGCAACACAAGGACGACGCCTGGAAGCTGATGGCGACGCTGCTGTCGCCCAAGGACAATCTGGAATGGGCCAAGGAGGTTGGCGTCGTCCCGATCCACAATGGTGCCGACCAGGATCCCCATTTCAAGACCGAGCAGTTCAAGGGCTGGTTCACGGAGCTGAGCGACACCTCCAAGTATGAAATGGTGACGCCACCGACGCATCTGGAGAACCTCGGCAATTTCGTCGACCAGGTGGCGATCAAGAATTTCCAGGAAGTGCTGCTTGGCCAGAAGACGGCCAAGGACGTCGCCGACCAATGGGCTGCCTTCCTGACCAAGGAACAGCAGGACTGGCTGGCGAAGAACAAGAAGTAGTGTTGTTCCCTTCTCCCCGACCACGGGGAGAAGGTGTCACGAAGTGACGGATTAGGGGCGGCGCCATCGTTTGAAGGTTTGCGCAGCCCCTCATCTGCCTGCCGGCATCTTCTCCCCGTGAAACGGGGAGAAGGACGCTGTCGCCGACGCCGGGATCCACCTTTCACCGTAGAGCCCCCAATGACCTATGCCGTGTCCGAAATACGATCCGCCGGCAAGCCGCGTCGCAAGTGGCGATCGCACGCCGCCATCGAGCCCTGGCTCTATCTCAGCCCGGCGATCATCCTTCTGGTCGTGGTGCTTCTGGTGCCGCTGGTCATCGGCATCAGCTACTCCTTCCGCAAGTTCTCGGCTTTCAAGTCGGAATATGTCGGGCTCGCACAGTATCGGGCGATGCTGTCGGACCCGGTGCTCGGGCAGGCGCTGGTCAACACGCTGTGGTGGACCGTCGCCAGCCTGTTCTTCCAGTTCTTCCTCGGTCTCGGCCTGGCGCTGCTGCTCGACAAGCCATTCCCGGGCCGCAAGGTGGTGCAGGCCCTGGTGTTCCTGCCCTGGGCGGTGCCGTCCTTCCTGTCAGGCCTGACCTGGGCATGGCTGTTCAATCCGATCATCGGCCCATTGCCGCACTGGCTGTATGCATCGGGGCTGAAGGCCGAACCGACCAATGTTCTGTCCGATCCCTCGACCGCCATGTGGGGACCGATCGTCGCCAATATCTGGTTCGGCATTCCATTCTTCGCCATCACGCTGCTGGCGGCGCTGAAATCCATTCCATCGGAATTGCATGAGGCGGCGGCGATCGACGGCGCTTCGCCCTGGCAGCGCTTCACCAAAGTGACGCTACCGTTCCTGGCGCCGACCATTGCCATCACGGTGATGCTGCGCACCATCTGGATCGCCACCTTCGCCGACCTCATCTTCGTCATGACCGAGGGCGGACCGGCAGGCTCGACCAACACGGTGCCGGTCTACATCTATGTCAGCGCCTTCAAGTCGCTGGACAAGGGCTATGCCTCGGCGGTGGCCGTGCTGCTGCTCGTCCTGCTCATTGCCTATGCGATCGCACTGATAGGCATCCGCCGCTCCCTGGTGAGGCACGTCTGATGATCGCAGGACGCTCAGCCTCGCAGCGCTTCTTCGGCGGCATCGGCCTCTACGCCGCCGTCGCGGCTTACGTGACCTTTGCGCTGTTCCCGATCTACTGGACGCTGAAGATCTCGGTCACGCCGGAGCGGCTTCTCTATTCCGAAGGCATCACCTTCTGGCCCTCGCAGATGACATTGCAGAACTTCGTCACCGTGCTCGAGGCCACCGATTTCCCACGCTATTTCCTCAACAGCGTCATCGTCTCGGTGTCGACGGCGGCACTGGTGACGGTCGTCGCCACGCTCGCCGGTTACGCCATGTCGCGCTTCACCTTTCGCGGCAAGGCGGCATTGGCGCTGATGCTGCTTTTGACCCAGACTTTCCCGCTGGTGATGGTCATTCCGCCGATCTACCGCGTCATGGGGCAGATCGGCCTGATCAACAGCCTGACCGGGCTGATCATCATTTACACCGCCTTCAACACCGCCTTTGCCACCTTCCTGATGCAATCCTTCTTCGACGGCATCCCGAAGGACCTGGAAGAAGCGGCGATGATCGACGGCTGTACGCGCGCGCAGGCGATGCGCAAGGTGATCGTGCCGCTGACGCTGCCGGGCATGGGCGCGACGCTCGGCTTCGTCTTCACCGCGGCCTGGAGTGAGCTTCTGTTCGCGCTGATGCTGATTTCCAGCGACGACCAGAAGACCTTCGCGGTCGGCCTGCTCACCTTCATCGGCAAATTCGCCGTCGACTGGGGGCAGATGATGGCGGCGTCGATCCTGGCGCTGATCCCGGTCTGCATCTTCTTCGCTTTCCTGCAACGCTATCTCGTCACCGGCCTGACCGCCGGCGCCGTCAAAGGATAGATCGATGGCCTCTGTTACGCTCGATAAGGTCCGCAAGGATTATGGCACTGTCCGTGTCCTGCACGCGGTCGACCTTGAAATCGCCGATGGCGAGTTCGTCGTCCTGGTCGGTCCGTCAGGCTGTGGCAAGTCCACGCTTTTGCGCATGATCGCCGGGTTGGAGGAGGCTTCCGGCGGCGAGATCCGCATCGGCGAGCGGCTGGTCAACGACGTCGCACCGAAGGACCGCGACATCGCCATGGTGTTCCAGTCCTACGCGCTCTATCCGCATATGGACGTATCGAAGAACATGGGTTTCAGCCTGATGCTGCGCAAGGCCGAGAAGCCGGCGATCGACGCGCGGGTGGACGGTGCGGCCAAGCGGCTCGGGCTCGACACTTTCCTGCAGCGCCTGCCGCGGCAGTTGTCCGGAGGCCAGCGCCAGCGCGTCGCCATGGGCCGCGCCATCGTGCGCGATCCCAAGGTGTTTCTGTTCGATGAGCCGCTGTCGAACCTCGACGCCAAGCTGCGCGTCCATATGCGTGCCGAGATCAAGGCGCTGCACCAGCAGTTGAAGACCACTTCGGTCTACGTCACCCACGACCAGATCGAGGCCATGACCATGGCCGACAGGATCGTCGTCATGCATGACGGGCTGATCCAGCAGGTCGGCGCGCCGCTGGATCTCTATGACCGGCCGGCCAACATGTTCGTCGCCGGCTTCATCGGCTCACCGGGTATGAATTTCCTACCGGCGACGGCGCGAAAGGGGGGCACGTCGGAAGCCATGCTGGCCGACGGCCAGGCGTTGCGCCTGCCGGATGGCCTGGCGCTGAAGGACGGTGACGTCATCACCGTCGGCCTGCGGCCCGAGCACATCAGGCTGGCCGCTGACGGCGAATTGCAGGGCGAGGTGGGGGTGGTGGAGCCGCTCGGGCTTTCGACGCAGTTCTACGTCAAGCTGGCTGGCCAGCAGCTTTGTGTCTTCGCCATGGGCCGCGCCGGCGTGAAGCCCGGCGATGTGGTACGGCTGTCGGCCGACCCGGCACTACTGCATCTGTTCGATCCGAAAAGCGGTGATCGCGTTGGCTAAACCGGCGCCTGCTGCTGCATAGTGATTTGCGGAAGCAGGAGGAGGGGGAGGCCATGAAACTCGGAATTCCAGTCTATGACGGCGTGGACTTGCTCGACGTGGCGGGGCCCTACGAGATGTTCAAATGGGTCGACCCGGCGAAGGGTCTCGATTGCCAGATCCTCTCCGCCGATGGCGGCCCGGTCACGACCGTGAACGGGTTGCGGTTCGAAGCCCATGCCAGCTTTGCCGAAACGCCAACGCTCGATGTCCTCTGGGTCCCTGGTGGTGCGCCGGAAGCGTTGAGCGCAATCATGTCGAATGCCAATTCGCCTTTTCTCGCCTACCTCCGACAGGTGGCGGCGGATGCGCTCTGGGTTTGCTCCGTATGCGAGGGGGCGCTGTTGCTCGCACGCGCCGGGCTGCTCGACGGTCACAAAGCCACGACCCCATTGGCGTTCGTCAAATGCCTGCAGAGTTTCCCCAAGATCGAGGTCGATACGACGCATGCCCGCTTCGTCAGATCCGGCAACCGGCTGACCGGTGGAGGCATTTCATCAGGCCTCGACGAGGCCTTGAAACTGATCGAGCTGCTGTTCGATGAGGCAACAGCCGAGGCGGTTCAGGTCACCACGCAGTATTTTCCGCGTCCGCCGCTGGCTGGCAAAATTCCAGCCACGCCAGCCTGCCCGGTGAAATGGAGACCCAGGCGACCGCACCATCACGGCTACTCCGCAGAAATTCCGGGAAAAGCGTAACGCCCCAACGGACTGCCGTCCGACGGTCCTGCAAACGAAAACGCCGCCCATTGGGCGGCGTTTCGGCATTTTAGGAGAAACCAGATTACTTGATCTTGGTTTCCTTGAACTCGACGTGCTTCTTGGCGACCGGGTCGTACTTGCGGAACGACAGCTTGTCAGTCTTGGTGCGGCTGTTCTTGCTGGTCACGTAGAAGAAACCGGTGTCGGCGGTCGACAGAAGCTTGATCTTGATGTTTGCGGCTTTGGCCATGATTTCAGTCCGTTATGTTCGTGGGGTTTTGGCCGCTGGAGCACGGGGGAACACCCGGACGCGGGAAACTTGGCGCGACACATAAAGAACGTGCCTGGAAAGTCAAGCCCGGCGAAGCTCGTACCACCCGCCGGAGCAGGCCAGTAGCCTCAAATCATGCGCTTTCTCTCGCGGGCGCTGCAACCTTCTTCCAGTCTCCGGTAGTGTTCCACCAGCGATTCGGATTGGCGCGGTCGTCCAGCCCCTTGGATCGGCTGGCCAGGATCGGCTGGATGCGGATCACCGGCTCCTGGTAGGAGTGCGCCTGGAAAATCGCCTCGGCGACGCGCGCGGCCAGCACCTGGTCGTCGGGCAGTTCGAACGAAACCTCGACTGTGCCGGGGCGACGCCGCAACTCGGTCTCGGCGCCGGCGGCCGCACCGTCGAGCGGCCTGTAGCGTTCGATGCCATGTGCCGACTGGTAGGCGTTGCGGTCATATTTGCCCATCGCCAGCGGCGCTATCGCCACCACCGCATCCATGATGCGGTCGACATCGGCGGCCGGCGCCTGAAAGGTCACCAGCAGGAGCAATGTCATTCGCAACGAAGTGGTTTCAAAGCCGCTGTCGATCATGGGAGGATCCTCAACTTCAGATATTTTGAGGCAACCTTATAACCGGAGGCTGCTGACACGGTTCTGTCAGCAGCCTGTCGTGTCGCCGCGTGAAATGCAGGCTGGAAGCAGCGTCGCGCTACAGGAGGATCTTGCGGACCAGCCTGACGCTGACCAGGCCGATGTAGGCGGCGAAGAACAGGCCGAGCGACCAGCCGAAGCCGGACGGACCGAACGCATCCATGCCGATGCCGATCGCTTGCGGACCGAGCACCATGCCGACGCCGTAGCAGAGTACGAAGGCGGCGTTGGCCGACGCCAGTTCGTGGCCGGAGAGCTGCGAGCCGAGATGGGCAAGGCCGATCGTGTACATGGCTGCAACGACGCCGCCCCAGACGAACAGAAGGGCCGCCATCAGGTGCCAGTTCTGCGCAAAGAAGGGCATGAAGACCGTGCCGGCAAGGCCGACGGTGGCGCAGGCAATCAGCAGATAGCGGCGATCGCTGACGCGGTCGCTGATCATGCCGATAGGGATCTGCAGCAGCACATTGCCGAGGCCGATCATGGTCAGGAGAAGGGCTGCGTCGGCCTCGGAGTAGCCGATGCGGTTGCCATAGACCGGGAACAACGCAAAGCCGCCGGTTTCGACCGCGCCGAACACCAGCACGGCGGCGGTTGCCGACGGCACCAGCCAGATGTAGCGCAGGAAATTGCTGGTTTCGCCATCGGAAGCGATGGTCGGGCTCTCATTGCGCGCCGCCAGCACCGGAATGGCGGCCAGCGTCACCAATGCAATGATGACGCCGAATGGCCTGAAGCCCGAACTGCCGAGATGGGCAAACAGCCACGGCCCCGCAGCAAAGCCGAGCGACAGGACAGTGGCGTAGATGCCGAGCACAAGGCCACGCCGATGTGGCGGCGCCGAGGTGCTGATCCAGAATTCCGACAGGATGAACAGCACCGTCAGCGCGATGTGCAGCACAATGCGCAGCGGAAACCACATCCAGAAATCCGGTGCGAAGTGGAAGCCGACGAAGGCCAGGGCGCCGGTGGCAATCATGGCGATCATCGTCCAGGCCACGCCGAAGCGCATGGCGAGTGGCGTCGCCAGCGGGGCACCGGCGATCGAGGCTAGGCCGGCGACGGCCGTGTTGAGGCCGATCATCGAAGCCGAATGGCCGCGCGTTTCGAGAATGACGCTGAGCAGCGGCATGCCGAGGCCGATGGCGATGCCGACGACGCTGATCGACGAGATCGCCGCCACCATCGGCAGCCAGTGTACGCGTTCGTCGCCCTGTGGTTGGGTATCGACCGTCATGGGATGTCTGAATACTCGATGTTCTACAGAATTTCGCGGGTGAAGCGGTTGCGGACAAGCCGGTAGAAGGGCACGGGACCGCCCGGACGCAACTGCGGATCATGGGCGAGGCGCTTTTCCAGCTCGTCCAGGATCATTCGGGTGATGTCGGGTATGTCGGCTTCCCTGGCCTTGGCCAGCGGCAGCCAGACCAGTTCTTCGAGTTCATTGGTCGGCCCGCCACCCGGCAGTTCGACGGCGACGTCATCGCGCCAGGCGCTGAAGAAACGTGTGTCGAAGCGGCGCACCCGGTTGGGTGGCGTGATGGCGCGCGCGACGAAGCGCAGCATGTCGAGAGAGGGTTGCACGCCGTGTTCCGCAAAGCCCTGCCAGTCGGGTCTGGCGGTAGCGAAAGCACCTTTGCGGCCGATCAGCAGCCCGGCTTCCTCATAGGTCTCGCGAATCGCCGACAGGGCAATGGCGCGGGCTCGCGCAACACTTGTGCGGCCCGGCCCAGCGATCAACTTTGCTTCCTGCTCCGGATGCAATGCGGCGGCGACCGCGATGCGGCTGTCGGCCGGATCGGTGCGGCCGCCGGGAAAGACGAATTTGCCTGGCATGAAGGCGTGCCCGGCATGACGACGGCCCATCAGGACCAACACCTCGTCGCCCTCGCGGTCGAGCAGGATCAGGGTCGCCGCGTCGCGCGGACGAATTGGCTGGTCGCTGTGAGCGATCATGCTCCGCTCGATCCTGTCGACTTCCGCCTTGATCATACCGTCCATGCGCAGGACCTAGCGGAAACTTCTGGCAAGCGAAAGTGGCCTTTCACGGTCGGTATGTTGCACCAGCGAGCGCAGCCAACTTTGACCTAGACCCCGTTATGGGGGTCGATCACGTCATGCTCGCCGCCGAATCCGTGCATATAGAAGGCCCATTGCAGTCCGATGACGGCACCCTTGACCGGCTGTAGCAGCCCCACCGCCAGAATGATGGTCAGCGGTACCCAGATGGCGATGTGTTGCCAGGTGGACAGTGTCGATGTCGCCTCGACAGCCATGAAGGCGCCAAGCACGATGTGGCCGACGATGACGATGACGAGATAGGCTGGAAGGTCGTCGGCGCGGTGGTGGTACAATTCCTCGCCGCAGACGCTGCATTTATCGACGGTCTTGGTGAAGGCGCGAAACAACTTGCCTTCGCCGCAATGCGGGCAGCGGCCGAGCATGCCGCGTTTCATCGCCGTCCACAGCGGGCGGGCGGCCCGACCCGAGTGATGTTCGCCGCCGAAAACCTGGTCTTCCATGGCTGTTGCCATCATCTTCTCCTGCCGCGCGGACCCGGTCGCGATTGCGACGCGCGGGCGCGGCCCTTGGCCTTGTGAAACGACCGCTTGGAACCTGGCAAAGGCTTCGGGTCGGTCAGCATCTCGAAGCGCATCGCGCCGGCCATTGGTGCCACCTCGACGAGCCGGACCTCAACGCGATCCGCGAGCTGGTAGCCTTTGCCCGAGCGTTCTCCGAACAGGGAGCGGGCCGCTTCGTCGTATATATAGTAATCGCCATTCAATGTTGACACCGGGATGAAACCATCCGCGCCATACTGCGGCAATTGGACAAATAGTCCCGATTTGGTGACGCCGGAGATGCGGGCGTCGAACCGGTCGTCGACGCGCTCGGCGAGATAGGCGGCGATCAGCCGGTCGACTGTGTCGCGCTCGGCCGCCATCGCGCGCCGTTCCGTGGCTGAGATCAGCACGCCAATGTCTTCGAGCCGTGCCTCCTCGTCCTGCGTCAGCCCGCCCGGACCGAGGCCGAGTGCGGCAATAAGTCCGCGGTGCACGATGAGGTCGGCGTAGCGGCGGATCGGCGAAGTGAAATGCGCGTAGCGCCTGAGGTTGAGGCCGAAATGGCCGATGTTCTTGGGCGAATATTCGGCCTGGCTCTGCGAGCGCAGCACCACCTCGTTGACCAGGCCTTCATTGTCGGCGCCGCGCACGCCCTCCAGAATGCCGTTGAACTGGCTTGGCCGCATCTGCGCGCCGCGCGCCAGGGACAGGCCAAGCGTCTGTAAGAATTCGCGCAGCGATTCCTGCTTGGCCAGCGAAGGCGCGTCATGGACGCGGTAGACCAGCACCTGCTTCTTCGCCTCCAGCGTCTCTGCCGCGGCGACATTGGCCTGGATCATGAATTCTTCGATCAGCTTGTGTGCATCAAGCCGTTCCGGCACGATGACGCGATCGACGGTGCCATCCGGCTTGAGCAGGATCTTGCGCTCCGGCAAGTCGAGTTCGAGCGGCTGGCGGCCGTCGCGGCCACGCTTCAGGATCGCATAGGCGTCCCACAGCGGCTTCAGCACAGTGTCGAGGATCGGACCGGTCTTGTCGTCCGGCACGCCGTCGATCGCGGCCTGGGCCTGTTGGTAGGCAAGTTTCGCTGCCGACTTCATCATCACGCGATGGAAGGAGTGCCTCAGCTTGCGGCCGTCGGCCGAAAAAACCATGCGCACCGCCAGCGCCGGGCGGTCCTGACCTTCGCGCAGCGAGCAGAGATCGTTGGAGATGCGCTCGGGCAGCATCGGCACGACGCGATCCGGGAAATAGACCGAATTGCCGCGTCTCAGCGCTTCGCGGTCGAGTGCCGTGCCATAGCGGATGTAGGCGGCGACATCAGCGATTGCTACTGTGGCGACCACACCGCCAGGGTTCTTCTCGTCGAGATCGGGGGTGGCGAAAACGGCGTCGTCGTGGTCCTTGGCGTCGGCCGGATCGATGGTGACCAGCGGTAGGTCGCGCCAGTCCTCGCGGTGATCCATCGTTGCAGGCTTGACCGCTTCGGACTCGGCGATGACGTCGGCTGGAAAAATATGCGGAATGTCATGCGCGTGGATGGCGATCATCGAGACCGCCTTTTCGCTGGTCAGCGAACCCAGCACGTTGAGCACCTTGGCCCTCGGCAGCCCATAGCGGGAGGCGCGCGCGGGCTCGACCTCGACGAGGTCGCCGTTCCTGGCGCCGTTCTGGAATTCCTTGTCGACGATCAGTTCGGGCTGGCGCCGCTCGACCGGCTCGATGCGGAATGCGCCGTCCTGCAAGATGCGAAAGACACCGAGAACCGCATCGCTGCGCTTCTCGAAGATCTTCATCACCCGCCCGGTATAGGCTGGGCCTGTCGCTTCGTTGGTCGGAAAGGTCTTGGCCAGCACGCGGTCGCCGATGCCGGGCGCCGGGCCGTTGCCGCTGCGCGAGATCCGGATGGAGACAACGGGTGGCTCACCAGTGCCGACGGCTTCCGCTGGATGCGCCAGCAAAATGCCGTCGCCGTCACGGCCAAAGATATCGAGCACGGCGACATGGGGCAGGGCGCCGACGCGGGCGAGTTTCTTGCGCTCCTTGCTCAGGACGCCTTCGTCCTGCAGGTCGCGCAAAATATCCTTCAGCCAAATGCGGTCGTCGCCGCGCAACGCGAACGCCTTGGCGATGTCGCGTTTGCCGGCGCGATCAGGATTTTCGGCGATGTAGCGCAGGATTTCGTCACGCGACGGCCGATAGTCGTCCTTGACCTTGGCCCTCGTGTCGGCGGTGCGCGGATCGCCGTGGCTTCTACCGGTGATCCTGCGCGCCACGCCGTCCTACCCTTTTTTCTTAGCGGCCGGCTTCTTGGCCGCCGTTTTCTTGGCCGTCGTTTTTCCGGTTGCCGGCGCCTTGGCCGCTGCCGCTTTGCGGAACGGCTTCTTGCCGCCGCCGCCCTTGGCTTCCTTCTCGGCAATCAGCGCCAGCGCGTCCTCAACCGTCACCGATTGCGGATCCTTGCCCTTGGGCAGGGTGGCATTCACCTTGCCGAAATTCACGTACGGTCCGTATTTGCCGTCACGCACGACGATCTTGCCGCCGCCATCGGGATGGTCGCCAAGCTCCTTCAAAGCGGCGGCTGTGCCGCCATTGCGACCGCCCTTGCCCTTCAACTGCTTCTCGGCGATCACCGACACGGCGCGGTTGAGGCCGATCGAGAACACGTCCTCGATGCTGTCGAGATTGGCGTAGGTGCCGTCATGCAGCACGAACGGACCATAGCGGCCGAGCCCGGCCGAGATCATCTTGCCGGATTCCGGGTGCTGGCCGACATCGCGTGGCAGCGACAGCAGGGCGAGCGCCTTCTCGTGGTCGATGGTTTCAGCCGTCCAGCCCTTGGGCAGGCTGGATCGCTTGGCCTCCTTGCCGTCGCCGCGCTGCAGATAGGGGCCGAAGCGGCCGCTGCGCAGCGTGATTTCCTCTGACGTGTAGGGATCCTTGCCGATGACCTTGGTGCCGTCCTCGCCATTGCCGTTCTCGCCATTGGGGTTGGCGGCATCGCCGAGCTGGCGGGTGAAAGAGCATTCGGGGTAGTTCGAGCAGCCGACAAAGGCGCCGAACTTGCCAAGCTTCAGCGACAGATTGCCGGTGCCACATTTCGGGCAGATGCGGGGGTTCGAACCGTCTTCACGCGCGGGGAACACCAGCGGTGCCAGTTCTTCGTTGAGTGCGTCGAGCACGTCGGTGACGCGCAATTCCTTGATGTCGGCGACGGCGCCCGAAAAATCCTTCCAGAAATCGCGCAGCACGTCCTTCCAGGCGAGCTTGCCGTCGGAGATCTCGTCGAGCTTCTCCTCGAGCGAGGCGGTGAAGTCGTATTCGACATAGCGTTCGAAGAAGCTTTCGAGGAAGGCCGACAGCAACCGGCCCTTGGCCTGCGGCACCAGCCGGCGTTTGTCGATGGTGACGTAGTCGCGATCCTCGAGCGTCTTCAGGATCGCCGTGTAGGTCGACGGCCGGCCAATGCCGAGCTCTTCCAGCTTCTTGATCAGCGACGCTTCAGAGTAACGCGGCGGCGGCTCGGTGGTGTGCTGGGTGGCGTTGATCGCTTGGCGGGCAAGCTGCTCGCCGGCGCGGATTTCCGGCAGGCGGCGATTTTCCTCGTCTTCCGTATCGTCGTCCTTCTGGTCGGTATAGGCGGCGATGAAGCCGTCGAAGCGAACGACCGAACCGATGGCACGAAGCTCGGCGGTGCGGGCGCCGTTGACCGCCTCGATCTCGGCCGTGGTGCGTTCGATCTCGGCCGGCTGCATCTGGCTGGCGATGGCGCGCTTCCAGATCAACTCATAAAGCCGCATCTGGTCGGAATCGAGATATTGCCTGACCGAAGCCGGGGTGCGCATGAAATCCGTCGGGCGGATCGCTTCGTGCGCTTCCTGGGCGTTCTTGGCCTTGGTGGTATAAAGGCGCGGCTTTTCCGGAAGGTAGTTGGGCCCGAATTCCTTGGCGATGGCGTCACGGGCGGCCGAGATCGCCTCCGGCGCCATCTGCACGCCGTCGGTTCGCATATAGGTGATCAGGCCGGTCGTCTCGCCGCCGATTTCCATGCCTTCATAGAGGCGCTGCGCCACCTGCATGGTGCGGCTGGCCGAGAAGCCAAGGCCCGATGAGGCGGCCTGCTGCAGCGTCGAGGTGGTGAAGGGCGGGCCGGGATTGCGCTTGGTCGGCTTGGCTTCGACCGACACCGCCTTGAAGGTCGCGCCTTCGAGCATCGACTTGATGTCGTCTGCCTGCGCCTTGTTCGAAATGTCGAGCTTTTGCAGCTTCTTGCGATCGAAGGCGGTCAGCCGCGCTTCGAAATTCTCGTTGCGCGGCGTGCCGAGGAGGGCAGCGATCTGCCAGTATTCCTCGCGGATGAAGCGCTCGATCTCGGATTCGCGGTCGCAGACCAGACGCAATGCGACCGACTGGACGCGGCCGGCCGAGCGGGCGCCCGGCAGCTTGCGCCACAGAACCGGCGACAGCGTGAAGCCGACGAGATAGTCGAGCGCCCGGCGCGCCAGATAGGCATCGACCAGCGGCGCATCGATCTGGCGCGGATTGGCCATCGCCTCCAGCACCGACGATTTGGTGATGGCGTTGAAGACGACGCGGCTGACCGGCTTGTCCTTCAGCGCGCGCTTCTGCTTCAGCACTTCCAGCACGTGCCAGGAAATGGCCTCGCCCTCGCGATCCGGGTCGGTGGCGAGGATCAGGCCGTCGGCATCCTTGACTGCCTTGGCGATGTCGGCGAGGCGCTTGCCCGAGGCGGTGTCGACCGCCCAGGACATGGCGAAATCCTCGTCCGGACGCACCGAGCCATCCTTGGCCGGCAAATCGCGGACATGGCCGAACGAGGCCAGAACCTTGTAGTTCTTGCCGAGGTATTTGTTGATTGTCTTTGCCTTGGCCGGCGATTCGACGACGACGACGTCCATGAGGTCTCATATCAGCTGTGATGCGGCAGAAGAATTCCGCTGCGCGCGACGAAATCTCGTTCTATTTGCCGCTCACATGGCCGCGCTTTTGCATCTGGTCAAGGGGAAGTGCCCAAATTGCAGGGCTGTCCGCAGCAATACACTCTTAGAGTGTATGGAGAAAATCACAGTATTCCGGGAAAGGGAGATGTCAGTCCGAGGCAGCGGAAACGAGCCGATTCATTTTACCGCCGAGTCGAGGAAAGCCGGCCGGGTATCGCAGGGGTAGACGCTATGAGAGCTTGTTTGGTGCCAGCCGCCGGGTTTGGAGGGATACCCGGCAGCCAGCCGAAGTCCCGCCAGCGGCAGGACCCGGATTGAGAACTCAGTCGGCCTTGACGATGTGCCAGACCTCGCCGACACCGTCGCCGGTCACATCGCCGGCCTTCTTGTCCTTGATGAAGGTATAGACCGGCTTGCCATCATAGGCCCACATCTTGGTGCCGTCGGTGCGGTCGACGACGCTCCATTCGTCATCCGCCTTGGCGCCGGCCTCGGCCTTCAGCGGCGGCCAGTTGGTGGCGCACTTGTCGTAGCAATTGGTCTTGCCCTTCTCATCCTTGTCATAGGTATAAAGCGTCATGCCGTTGGCGTCGGTGTAGATCTTGGTGCCATTGACCTCAGCTTCCTTCCACGCCTCGGCGGCGAAGGATGCGGCGGTGCTGAGCAAAAGCGCGGCCAGCCCTACGGTTATGGTTTTCATGGAAATCTCCCTGGCTGATATCTGGAGGCGCGCGGGAAATCGCGGCCTCGCTGTATCAACGCTTGCGAGCCGGCGTTTCTTCCCCGACCTGCACATGCCGCGACGACTTGCCACAAAATGGTGATTTGTGGAGAAGCAAGGTCGAGCCTATATCGGCGCCGGAACGGTCGGAGCTTTGGAATGGCATTGGACATCGGCTATGTCAGCGCGGTCGGGGCAGGAGCGATCTCGTTCCTGTCACCTTGCGTGCTGCCGCTGGTGCCGCCCTATCTCTGCTATATGGCCGGCGTCTCGGTCGACGATTTTCGTGGCAATGCGGGCGTGACGGCTCGTGAGGGCGCGCGCGGCGCGCTGCTCTATGCCTCGATCGCCTTCGTGCTCGGCTTCTCGACGGTGTTCGTCGCGCTCGGCGCCGGCGCCTCGACCATCGGCCACTGGCTGCGGGTCTGGCAGGAGCCGCTGGCGATGGCCGCTGGCGTGCTGATCATCCTGATGGGCCTGAATTTCCTCGGCATCTTGCGCATTCCGCTGTTGTCGCGCGAGGCGCGCTTCCAGTCGCAGGGCAAGCCGGCAAGTGCGATCGCCGCCTATGTCATGGGACTGGCCTTCGCGTTCGGCTGGACGCCCTGCATCGGCCCGGTGCTGGGGCCGATCCTGACGCTGGCCGGCGGCCGCGAGACAGTGGGCGAGGGCGCGCTGCTGCTCGCCGCCTATTCGCTTGGCCTCGGCATCCCGTTCCTCATCGCGGCGCTGTTTTCGGGCGCCTTCATGCGCTTCCTCGGCAAATTCCGCGTCCATCTCGGCCGCGTCGAGAAAGCCATTGGCGCGCTGCTGGTCGTCGCCGGGGTGTTTTTCCTCACTGGCGGCGTACAGACCGTATCCTACTGGCTGCTCGAGAATTTCCCGGTGCTCGGACGGCTGGGGTGAATCCCCTTGCCTAAGATGCGAAAGGCGCGGCGTGGGCCCGCTGATTAAGAGTCAGCTGCTCTACCATCTCACCGGAATTTAACCGCATTGGTGCAGCAAGGCGCCACTGCTATCCTGTCTTGATTCCCTACCCTTTTCATATGGTTGTTCACCCATGAGCCAGAGATCCTGCCTGTCCGTCATCCTCGCCGCCGGCGAAGGCACGCGCATGAAGAGCGCGCTGCCGAAGGTGCTGCACCAGATCGCCGGGCTGCCGATGGTCGCCCATGTGGTGAAGGCGGCCGAGGCTGCCGGTGCCGGCAGCCAGGCGCTGGTGATCGGTCATGGCGCCGACGAGATGCGCAAGGCAGCCGCGAAATTCGCGCCGAAGGCCGAGACCTTCGTGCAGGAAAAGCGCCTTGGCACCGCGCATGCGGTGCTTGCCGCGCGTGAAGCGATATCAAAGGGTTACAGCGATATCCTGGTGATGTTCGGCGACACACCGTTGATCGACGCCGATGCGCTCACCGTGGCTCGGCTGAAACTGGCGGAAGGTGCCGCCGTCGTGGTCATCGGTTTCCGCCCGCCCAATCCGACCGGCTATGGCAGGCTGATCGAAAAAGGCGGCAAGCTGATTGCCGTCCGCGAGGAGAAGGACTGCAGCGCGGAGGAAAGGAAGATCGGCTTTTGCAATGCCGGCATGATGGCGGTGGCCGGCAGCCAGGCGCTGACGCTGCTCGATGCGGTCGGCAACAAGAACGCCAAGGGCGAGTACTATCTCACCGACATTGTCGAGATTGCCACCGCGAAAGGCCTCGATGTCGTGGCCACCGAGGCCAGCTTCGAAAGCGCGCTCGGCATCAACAACCGCGCCGAACTGGCGCAGGCCGAAGGTATCTGGCAGGCGCGCCGCCGCCATGAGGCTATGCTGTCGGGCGTGACGCTGATCGCGCCCGAGACCGTGTATTTCTCGCATGATACCGAAATCGGCGCCGACACGATCGTCGAGCCCAATGTCTGGTTCGGTCCGGGTGTGAAGATCGCCACCGGCGCCAAGATCCATGCCTTCAGCCATTTCGAGGGTGCCACCATCGCCTCGAATTGCGAAGTTGGGCCATTCGCTCGGCTGCGACCGGGGGCGGATCTCAGGAACAAGGCCAAGGTCGGCAATTTCTGCGAGGTCAAGCAGGCGACCATCGAGGACGGCGCCAAGGTCAATCACCTGACCTATATCGGCGATGCCCGCGTCGGCGCGGGCGCCAACATCGGGGCCGGCGCCATCACCTGCAATTATGACGGCTACTCGAAATTCTTCACCGACATCGGCGAGGGCGCCTTTATCGGATCGAACTCCTCGCTGGTGGCGCCTGTCACCATCGGCAAGCGCGGCTACATCGCCTCGGGCAGCGTCATCACCGAAAGCGTGCCGGACGATGCGCTGGCCTTCGGTCGCGCCCGCCAGAAGACCATCCCCGGCAAGGCCAAGGAATTGCGCGAGCGCTTTGCTTCGGCCGCGGCCGCGAAGAAAAAGTAAAACCGGCCGGCAAAAAACCGAATGATTGCAGTAACCGGATTGCAAGAGCGGTCTGTCATGGTGCATGCGTGCAGAAGCGTTCCGTTACACGGGGCGAAATGCAATGTGACTTTCGCGGCAGGCCGGCCATCCCTAAATAGTGCTGGTTTTCCATGGGGAATTGGGGGCTGTCTGCATGTGCGGTATCGTTGGAATCGTCGGCCACTCGCAGGTTGCGCCGCTCATCGTCGATGCGCTGAAGCGGCTCGAATATCGCGGCTATGACTCGGCTGGTGTCGCCACCATCGAGCATGGTGAACTTGCCCGGCGCCGTGCCGAAGGCAAGCTGATCAACCTCGAGCGCCGACTCAAGGACGATCCGCTCGATGGCACGATCGGCATCGGCCACACGCGCTGGGCAACGCATGGCGTGCCCAACGAGACTAATGCGCATCCGCATTTTTCCGACGGCGTCGCCATCGTCCACAACGGCATAATCGAGAACTTCGCCGAATTGCGCGACGAACTGAAGCGTGACGGCTACAGCTTTTCTTCGCAGACCGACACCGAGGTCGTCGCCCATCTGGTGGCGCGCGAACTGGCCAGGGGGCTGAAGCCGGTCGAGGCCGCGCATCAGGCGCTGAAGCGCCTGGAAGGCGCCTTTGCGCTGGCCATCATGTTCAAGGGCGACGAAGATCTGATCGTCGGCGCCCGCAACGGCCCGCCGCTGGCTGTCGGCCATGGCGATGGCGAGATGTTCCTGGGCTCCGACGCCATCGCGCTCGCCCCGTTCACCAATTCGATCACCTATCTCGAAGATGGCGATTGGGCGGTGGTGCGCCGCGACGGCGTCACGATCTTCGACATCGACGGCAACAAGGTCGACCGCAAGCGGCAGCAGTCGCTCTCGACCAGCTTCATGGTCGACAAGGGCAACCGGCGGCATTTCATGGAGAAGGAAATCCATGAACAGCCCGAAGTGATCTCGCACACGCTGGCGAATTATCTCGACTTCGTTGGTGGCGTGTCCAAGCCGCTCGACCTGCCGTTTGATTTTGCCAAGATCGACCGGCTGGCGATTTCGGCCTGCGGCACCGCGTATCTCGCCGGCCTGATCGGCAAGTACTGGTTCGAGCGCTACGCACGGCTGCCGGTCGACATCGATGTCGCCTCGGAATTCCGCTACCGCGAAATGCCGCTGTCCGCGAACGATGCCGCCTTCTTCATCTCGCAATCGGGCGAGACCGCCGACACGCTGGCCTCGCTGCGCTATTGTCGCAAGGCGGGGATGAAGATCGGCGCGCTCGTCAATGTCCGTGAATCGACCATGGCACGCGAATCCGACGTCGTGCTGCCGACGCTCGCCGGCCCGGAGATCGGCGTTGCCTCGACCAAGGCCTTCACGTGCCAGCTTTCGGTGCTGGCATCGCTTGCCGTGCGCGCCGGCGTGGCGCGCGGTACGATCTCGCGTGAGCAGGAAAAGACCTTTGTGCGCGAGTTGTCGGAGGCGCCGCGTTACGCCAACCAGGTGCTGAAGCTCGACCATCAGATCGAAAAGATCGCGCGCGACCTCGCTCACTACAAGAATGTGCTCTATCTCGGCCGCGACACCAATTTTCCGCTGGCCATGGAAGGCGCGCTAAAACTCAAGGAAATCTCCTATATCCACGCCGAGGGCTATGCCGCGGGCGAGCTGAAGCATGGGCCGATCGCGCTGATCGACGAGAACATGCCTGTCATCGTCATCGCGCCGCACGACCGCATCTTCGAAAAGACCGTGTCGAACATGCAGGAAGTGGCGGCGCGCGGCGGCAAGATCATCCTGATCACCGACAGCAAGGGTGCGGCACAAGTGAGCGTCAAGACGATGGAGACGATCGTGCTGCCGGACGTGCCGGAAATCATCTCGCCGATCATCTACGCACTGCCGATCCAGATGCTCGCCTATTTCACCGCAGTGTTCATGGGCACGGATGTCGACCAGCCGCGCAATCTGGCGAAATCGGTGACGGTGGAATAGGCTGCAAATCGAGATTGCTGCCCGTCAGCTCCGGGTTGTATCAATTGCTGATACATCCTCTTGCCCGCTATCTTGTATCAATGTATGATACAGAGCGAGGGGCCAGACGTTGATTGTTTCGTTCAAAGGCAAGGCGGTCGAAGCGGTAGCCGAAGGGAAGGCGCCGAAAGGTTTTCCGCCGGATCTGGTGGCTCGTGGCGAACGTCGTCTTCGTGCAATCACCAATGCCGCCCAATTGAACGACCTTCGATCACCGCCTGGAAACCATCTCGAAGCCCTGAAAGGGAGTCGATCTGGACAGCACTCGATTCGGATCAACGACCAATGGCGCATCTGTTTCAAATGGACCGCAGCTGGTGCCGAGGACGTAGAGATCGTTGACTAACATTGAGCGGGCGCTTGCCCTAACCTTTTGAGGATCCCGATGCTCAAGTTCACACGTCCAATTCACCCGGGAGAATTCCTGCGTGAGGAATATCTTGTTCCCCTCGGCATGAGTGCCGGTGCGCTGGCGAAAAAGCTCAACCTTCCGCGCACCCGCATCGAACGGATTGCCAAAGAGGAGATCGGCCTGACTCCTGACACCGCCCTTCGCCTCGCCAGATTCTTCAACACCACGCCCGAATTCTGGATGAATTTTCAGCAGGCCTATGAGCTTGAAACCGAGGCAAGGAAACTCGCGCCGGAACTCGAGAAGATCGAACCGCTGAAAACGGCGGCATAATCGGCTCTTAAAAACTTCCCAGTTCCAAACCGCCTGCCGGTTCACAGAGCCGCTGTGATGGCATTTGCATCACAACGGCTCTTTATTCTTTTTTGCATGATCTTTTTCCGAAAACCGGTTCCCACTTTTCGGGATCATGCTCTAATGTTGCGCTGCAACCCGTGTCCCCGGTGAACCATGTCCGATGCTCCCAAGACCTCCGGCATGACCCGGCTGAGGAACTATTTCCTCACGGGCTTCGTCGTCTGCGCGCCGCTGGCGATCACCGCCTATATCGCCTGGTCGTTCATCGGTTGGGTCGATTCCTGGGTAAAGCCCTATATTCCGGCACGCTATAGCCCCGACAGCTACCTGCCGTTTCCGGTCCCGGGGTTCGGGCTGATCGTCGCGCTGATCCTGATCACACTGATCGGGTTCCTGACGGCCAACATTGTCGGCCGCGCCATCGTCAATTTCGGCGAGCGCCTGCTTGGCCGCATGCCGCTGGTGCGTGGCATCTATGGCTCGCTGAAGCAGATTTTCGAGACCGTGCTGTCGAACAAGGGTGACATGTTCCGCCAGGTCGGGCTGGTCGAATATCCGCGCAAGGGCGTCTGGTCGCTGGTGTTCGTCGCCAGCGAGAAGGAAACCGAGATCAACCAGAAACTCGACCAGGAAGGCGATCCGCTGATCGCCGTGTTCATGCCTTGCACGCCGAACCCGACCACCGGGTTCCTGATGTATGTGCCGAAGTCCGACATTGTGCTGCTCGACATGACGATCGAGGACGGCGCCAAGCTGATCGTCTCCGCCGGGCTGGTGGCGCCCGAAGTCAAGCCAATGGTAGTCGTGAACGGCGAGCCGATCGATGTGCTTGCCAACCCATCGGTTGCCGCCTTGGCTCAGCCGGCGCGCAGGAGCCGGACCGCTTCGTCGCGCCCGAACAAGTAGAGCAACAGGCGCAACGCCTCGCCACGCTCGGACTGCAGCTCCGGGTCACGTGACAGGACCAGCCTGGCGTCGTCACGAGCGGCCTCCAATAGATCGGCATGCGCCTCGATGCGAGCTACCTGAAAACCCGGCGTGCCGGACTGGCGGGTGCCCAGAAGTTCGCCTTCGCCGCGCAGCTTCAGATCTTCTTCGGCGATCAGGAACCCGTCCTCGGTTTCGCGCATCACCGACAGCCGGCGTTTTGCGGTCTCGCCGAGCGGGTCCTTGTAGAGCAGCACGCAGGACGACGACTTGTCGCCCCGCCCGACGCGACCGCGCAACTGGTGCAACTGGGCAAGGCCAAAGCGCTCGGCATGTTCAATGACCATGACGGTGGCGTCCGGCACGTCGACGCCGACCTCGATGACCGTGGTTGCGATCAGGATGCGTGTCTCGCCCTGCTTGAAGGCGCGCATTGCTTCGTCCTTGTCGGCACCCTTCATGCGGCCGTGGACGAGGCCGATGCGATCGCCGAAGAGCGGTTTCAGGGACGCAAAACGGTCCTCGGCCGACATCAGCTTGATCTCTTCGGATTCCTCGACCAGCGGACAGATCCAGTAGATCTTCTGGCCGCCGGCGACGGCCTCGACCATGCGGCCAACCAGCTCGTCGAGCCGCTCGAGCGGCAGCGTGACAGTGCGGATCGGCTGGCGGCCGGCCGGTTTTTCCGTCAGCTTCGACACGTCCATGTCGCCAAAGGCAGTCAGCACCAGGGTGCGCGGGATGGGCGTGGCCGTCATCACCAGCATGTCGGGTGCGTCGCCCTTGGCTGTGATGGCAAGCCGCTGGTGGACGCCGAAGCGATGCTGCTCGTCGATGACGGCGAAGACCAGGTCGTGGAAGGTGACCGTCTCCTGGAACAGCGCGTGGGTGCCGACGACGATGTCGATCTCGCCGCTCGCCAGGCCGGCCAGCGTATCGGTGCGCTCGCGGCCTTTCTCGCGGCCAGTGAGGATGGCGATACGCAGCCCGACCTTGGCGGCAAGCGGCGCGATCGTCGCCAGATGCTGGCGCGCCAGGATTTCGGTAGGCGCCATCAGTGCTGCCTGGCCGCCGGCCTCGACAGCACGCGCCATGGCCAGCAGCGCGACGACCGTCTTGCCGGAGCCGACATCGCCCTGCAGGAGGCGCAGCATGCGCTCGGGATCGGCGAGGTCGGCATTAATTTCGGCGAGCGCGAATTCTTGGGATGCGGTCAGCGAATATGGGAGTGCGGCGCGCAGTTTCTCGACGATGCTGCCGTCACCGACCAAAGGACGGCCGGACAGGCGGCGGATTTTTGTCCGCACCAGCGCCAGCGAGACCTGGCCCGCCAGCAACTCATCATAGGCGAGGCGCCGCCACGCAGCACCATCGATGGAGACATCGATCGGGTCGGCCGGATTGTGAATGCGCGCGAGCGCATCGCCAAACGTGGGAAAGGTGTGCCGGCGCATGAAGGCGCCGTCCTGCCATTCGGCGAATGTGGGCAACCGCGCCAGGGCCTGGCCGATCGCCCGGCGCAGCACCTTGCCCGAGAGCCCGGCGGTGAGCGGATAGACCGGCTCGACCAGCGGCAGGTTTTCCGCTTCGCTGGCCAGCGCGATATGGTCGGGGTGGACCATGGTCGGGCGGCCGTTGAACCATTCCATGCGACCGGAGACCACGACATGCTCGCCCTCGGGCATCGCCTTTTCGAGATAGGAGGCATGGGCATGGAAGAAGGTCAGCGCGATCTCGCCGGTGTCGTCATGGGCGTACACGCGGTAGGGCACCGACCTGTTGCCGCGTGGCGGCGGCTGGTGGCGGTCGATGCGCACCTCAAGCGTGACGATCGCGCCTTCGGCCGCGAGCGCTATACCCGGGCGGTTGCGACGGTCGATGACGGTGTGCGGCAGCACAAACAGAAGGTCGCCGGCGCGCGCGGCGCGATCACCGAGATCGGCCGTGACGACTTTCTCGATCAGCGCGCCAACCTTCGGTCCGACGCCGGCAAGCGAGGTGATCGGAACGAACAGCGGATCGAGGATGGAAGGACGCATGATGTCAGCTTATGTCGCGACGGCCGCAGCGCAAGGCTGACAGCCCCTTCTATCCACGCTATATGCGCCGCAGCAAGTGAGGATGCGGCACAATGACCGGGACGACGAGATCAAGCGAGGGGCTGGACGCCCGCCGCCGCAAGCTTCTGTTTCGCTCCTGGCATCGCGGCATGCGCGAGATGGACATGATCCTCGGCACCTTTGCCGACGCCGAGATCGGCGCCTTGACCGGCGAGGAAATCGACCAATATGAGAGGCTCCTCGACATTCCCGACACCGAATTCCTGCCCATGGTCACCGGCGAACGCCCGGTTCCCCTGGATATCGACTGTGCCGTCCTGCAAAAGATCCTGGCTTTCCGCCATTCCATGACATTCTGAACACAAGCAATTCCAGGAAAAGTGCGAAGCGGTTTTCCGTCCGGAATTGCGACAAACAAGACCGTGGTTTCATGAGCCTCATTCCCACCATAGGCCTGCCGAAAGGCCGCGCGGGCCAGTTCATCGTCGATGGCGTCGCCGATGGCTACGAAGCCTTCGCGCTGGTGCAGGCGGCGCTGGAGATCGCGCCCGACAAGCCGGTTCTGTTCGTGGCGCGCGACGGCCAGCGCCTGCCGGCGATCATCGAGGCGCTGTCCTTCGCGGCGCCCGGCCTCCCCGTGCTGGAACTGCCGGCCTGGGATTGCTTGCCCTATGACCGGGTCTCGCCCGGTTCGGACGCCGCCGCCAAGCGTCTAGATGCGTTGACCGCCATGATCGTGCTGGCGAAGAAGCCGCACCGCGCCGTCATCCTGACCACCGCCAATGCGTTGCTGCAGCGCATTCCGCCGGCCGACCTGGTCGAGGCGCAGACGTTTCATGCCAGGCCCGGCAACCAGATCGACATGAATGCGCTGGTGTCGCGGCTGGAGACGTCCGGGTTCGAACGCGTGCCGACCGTGCGCGGCATTGGTGAATTCGCCGTGCGCGGCGGCATTCTCGACTTGTTCGCGCCCGGCTGGACAGAAGCGCTCAGGCTCGATTTCTTCGGCGACACTCTGGAATCGATCCGTGTGTTCGATGCCGCCACGCAGCGCACCACCGGCCAGCGCAAGTCGATGGCGCTGCAGGCGATGAGCGAAGTGGCGCTGACGCCGGAAACCATCAGTCGCTTCCGCCGCTCCTATATCGAAGCCTTCGGCGCGCCCCAGCGCGACGACGGGCTCTATGCGGCGGTCAGCGAAGGACGACGCTTCGCCGGTATGGAGCACTGGCTGCCGTTCTTCTACGAGCGGCTGGAGACGGTGTTCGACTATCTGCCGGACACCCCTGTTGTGTTCGATCATCTGGCACATGAGGCGCTGGCCGAGCGCCACACGCTGATCCTCGACCACTACGAAGCGCGCAAGAAGCAGGCCGACAGCGCGCTGAAGGATGCGGTGCCCTACAAGCCAGTGCCGCCGGACCTGCTCTACCTCTCGCCGGAAAACCTGATTGCTTCGCTTGGGCCGCGCGAAGCGATCGACTTTACGCCTTTCGACGCGCCCGATGCCGGCGCCAAGAAAGTGTTCCATGCCGGTTCGCGCCACGGCCGCAGTTTTGCCGGAGAGCGCGCCGACCCCAGCATCAATGTCTTCGATATCGTCGTCAGGCACATCGCCGACGAGCGTGCGGCGCGCCGCCGCATCGTCATTGCCGGCTGGACCGAAGGTTCGCTCGACCGGCTTGGCCAGATCCTCAGCGAGCACCATCTCGGCAATCTCAAGCAGGTCGCCACGCTGGCGGAAGCGGAACAGCTCGAGCCGGGGCAGGCCGCATTGGCCGTGCTGCCGCTGGAATCCGGTTTCGAGACCGAAAGTCTGGTCGTCGTCGCCGAACAGGACATTCTCGGCGACCGGCTGATCCGGCGCTCCAAACGCAAGAAGCGCGCCTCGGACTTCATCGCCGAAGCCTCGGCGTTGTCGGCCGGCGACATCGTCGTCCATGCCGACCATGGCATCGGCCGCTTCATCGGCCTGCGCACCATCGAAGCGGTCGGCGCGCCGCATGACTGCCTGGAAATCCACTATGCCGGCGACGACCGGCTGTTCCTGCCGGTCGAGAACATCGAGCTTCTGTCACGCTATGGTTCGGATTCGGCCGAGGCGACCTTGGACAAGCTCGGCGGCGGCGCGTGGCAATCGCGCAAGGCGCGGCTGAAGAAACGCCTGCTCGACATGGCCGGGCAATTGATCCGCATCGCCGCCGAACGGCAGATGCGCGCCGCACCGGCATTGGTTCCGGCCGAGGGCCTCTATGGCGAGTTCGCTGCCCGCTTCCCCTATGAGGAGACCGACGACCAGCAGACGGCGATCGACTCGGTTCGGGACGATCTGGGCGCCGGCAAGCCGATGGACCGGCTGATCTGCGGCGATGTCGGCTTCGGCAAGACGGAAGTGGCGCTGCGCGCCGCCTTCATTGCGGCGATGGAAGGATTCCAGGTCGCCGTCGTGGTGCCGACGACGCTGTTGTCGCGCCAGCATTTCAAGACGTTTTCGCAGCGCTTTTCCGGCCTGCCGATCCGCGTCGCCCAGGCGTCGCGGCTGGTCGGCGCCAAGGAGCTGGCCGAGACCAAGAAAGGCATCGCCGAGGGTCAGGTCGACATCGTCATCGGCACCCACGCGCTGCTTGGGTCCGCGATCTCGTTCAAGAACCTTGGCCTGTTGATCATCGACGAGGAGCAGCACTTTGGCGTCAAGCACAAGGAGCGGCTGAAGGACCTGAAGACCGATGTGCATGTGCTGACGCTGTCGGCGACACCGATTCCGCGCACGCTGCAATTGGCGCTGACCGGGGTGCGCGAGCTGTCTCTGATCGCCACGCCGCCGGTCGATCGCATGGCGGTGCGCACCTTCATCTCGCCCTTCGATCCGCTGGTCATCCGCGAGACGCTGCTGCGCGAGCGCTATCGCGGCGGCCACTCCTTCTATGTCGTTCCGCGCATTAGCGACCTGGCGGAAATCCATGATTTTCTGAGAGAATCCGTGCCGGAGCTGAAAGTGGCGGTGGCCCACGGCCAGATGCCGCCGGGCGAACTCGACGACATCATGAATGCCTTCTACGACGGCCAGTACGATGTGCTGTTGTCGACAACCATCGTCGAATCCGGTCTCGACATCCCGACCGCCAACACGCTGATCATCCATCGCGCCGACATGTTCGGCCTGTCGCAGCTCTATCAGCTGCGCGGCCGCGTCGGCCGCTCGAAGGTGCGCGCCTATGCGCTGTTCACGCTGCCGGCCAACCGCAAGCTGACCGACACGGCCGAGCGCCGGTTGAAGGTGCTGCAGTCGCTCGACACGCTGGGCGCCGGCTTTCAGCTGGCCAGCCACGACCTCGATATCAGAGGCGCTGGCAATCTTCTCGGCGAAGAGCAATCCGGCCACATCAAGGAGGTCGGCTTCGAACTTTACCAGCAGATGCTGGAGGAGGCCGTCGCCGAGGTGAAGGATTCCGGCGAGGTGCAGGATGGCGGCTGGTCGCCGCAGATCGCCGTCGGTACGGCGGTGATGATCCCGGAAGGCTATGTGCCGGACCTGCAGCTCAGGCTGGCGCTCTACCGCCGCCTCGGCGACCTCGAAAACACCGAGGAGATCGATGCCTTCGGCGCCGAGCTGATCGACCGGTTCGGCCCGCTGCCGGAAGAGGTGAAGCACCTCTTGAAGATCGTCTTCATCAAGGCGCTATGCCGCAAGGCCAATGTCGAAAAGCTCGACGCCGGGCCGAAGGGCGTCGTCATTCATTTCCGCAAACGCGAATTCTCCAACCCGGTCGGCTTGGTCCAGTTCATTGGCGAGCAGGGTTCGCTGGCCAAGATCCGGCCCGACCACAGCGTCGTGTTCGTGCGCGACTGGTCGACGGCCGAGAAGCGGCTGGCGGGTTCGGCCGTCGTCATGACGCAGTTGGCACGGCTGGTAGCGGCTTAGGGCTGGGCTAGGGACACCGGCTGGCCGGGCGCGGCCATTCGCCAGGCGGTCAAATCCGGTCTAGAATAGGAAATCGGCTTCGTGTATGGAGCCGCGATCCCCAAATGGGGTGGATCGGTGGGCGACGGCGCTCGCTTTGTTGTTTGACGCAATTCCGGACGGAAACCGTTTCACGCTTTTCCTGGAATTGCTCGGAAAGAGCTTTGGGTGCAGCGATGACGAAATGGTCGCCGAATTCGTGGAGAGCGATGCCGATCAAGCAGGTTCCTGCCTATCCGGACCTTGCCGCGCTGAAGAACACGGAAGCCCAGCTCGCCACCTTTCCGCCGCTGGTTTTTGCAGGTGAGGCGCGCAAGCTGAAGAAGCAGTTGGCGGCTGTCGCTGCCGGTGATGCATTCCTTCTCCAGGGCGGCGATTGCGCCGAGAGTTTTGCCGAACATGGCGCGGACAATATCCGTGACTTCTTCCGCGTCTTCCTGCAGATGTCGGTGGTGCTGACCTTCGCCGGCGCGCAGCCGGTGGTCAAGGTCGGCCGGGTTGCCGGCCAGTTCGCCAAGCCGCGCTCGTCCGACAACGAGACCAAGGGCGATGTGACGCTGCCGAGCTATCGCGGCGACATCATCAACGGCATCGAGTTCGACGCCAAGTCGCGCATTCCAGATCCTGCCCGCCAGGAGATGGCATACCGCCAGTCGGCGGCGACGCTCAACCTTCTGCGCGCCTTCGCGCAGGGTGGCTATGCCAGCCTGGAGAACGTGCATAGCTGGATGCTCGGCTTCGTGTCCGACAGCCCGCAGGGCGAGAAGTACGGTGAGCTCGCCAACCGCATCACCGAGACGATGGACTTCATGAAGGCCGTCGGCATCACCTCGGAAACCAACTATGCATTGCGCGAGACCGATTTCTACACCAGCCACGAGGCGCTGCTGCTCGGCTATGAGGAGGCGCTGACCCGCGTCGATTCGACATCCGGCGACTGGTACGCCACGTCCGGTCACATGATCTGGATCGGCGACCGCACGCGCCAGCCCGACCATGCGCATGTCGAATATTGCCGCGGCATCAAGAACCCGCTTGGCCTGAAATGCGGTCCGTCGCTGACGCCGGATGGGCTGCTGGAACTGATCGATCTGCTCAACCCCGAAAACGAGCCGGGCCGGCTGACGCTGATCGCGCGATTCGGCTCGGACAAAGTCGCCGACCATCTGCCGAAGCTGGTGCGCGCGGTGCAGAAGGAAGGCCGCAGCGTGGTGTGGTCGTCGGACCCCATGCATGGCAACACGATCGAGGCTGCCGGCTACAAGACGCGGCCGTTCGACCGCATCCTGAAGGAGGTGCAAACCTTCTTCGAGGTGCATCGCGCCGAAGGCACGCATCCGGGCGGCATCCATGTCGAAATGACGGGCAAGAACGTCACCGAATGCACTGGTGGCGCGCGCGCCATCACCGCCGAGGAATTGCAGGATCGCTACCACACGCATTGCGATCCACGTCTCAACGCCGACCAGGCGATCGAACTGGCCTTCCTGGTCTCTGACCTGTTGAAGAAGAGCCACCCGGTGCAGCACAAGCAGGCCGTTAACGGCTAAGCTTGATTTCGCCCCGAACGTTGACGGAAAAAGCGCTGGAGAAATCCGGCGCTTTTCGTTTTCAGCGTCCGCGTTCCCAGCGCAGGCCGGCGAGGCCGGGCCGAGGCGGCGCTCAGTCCTTCTTGTAGAGCAGCCAGCTCTTGCCGACGCGGCCGGCCATCGTCGAATGCCTGGTGACGCGGTTGCGGCCGCTGACCTTGGAGCGATACAGCGCGCGGTCGGCCTTGGTGTAGAGATCCTCCGGCCCCTCGGCTTCGGATGCCATGCAAATGCCCATCGAGACGGTGACGGTGCCGTAGTTCGTGCCGGTTTGGCTGCTGGTGAACGGCGTCTGCTCGATCAGGGCGCGGATGCGCTCCGCGATCTCGTAGGTTGCGTCCTCGCTGGCGCCCTCGATGATCAGCGCGAACTCCTCGCCGCCGGTTCGGGCGACGAACATGTCACCGCGAATGCTGGTCTGGAAGATGTCGGCGATGATCTGGATGATCTTGTCGCCGACCGGGTGGCCGTAGCGATCGTTGATGTCCTTGAAGCGATCGATGTCGGCAAGGATCAGGGCGTTGAACAGGATACCCTTGTTGCTGTTGTAGATCCTGGTGATTTCCTTGTCGAAGGCGCGGCGATTCCAGATATGGGTCAACGGATCGGTGTCGGCCAGCCGCTTGTACTCCTCAAGCTTCGACTTGACGCTCTCGAGTTCGGCCGTCTTGTCGCTGAGCGTCGAGGCCACCTGCCGGCCGTGGTCGATCGTCGAATTGGTGGCAATCGTCATGGCGTTGGCGATCTTCTGCAAAAGATCCTGGGAGAGAAGGCTGCGGTTGCTCAGTCCGCTCGATGTCTCGTCGAGGATCCTGCCGTATTTCTCGATGTGGCTGCGCTCGCTCCTCAACAGCGAAGCGACCTCCTCAAGCTCCTTAGCAATGACTTCCCTGGCATGCTCGACGATGCCTGGGCCATGGTTGTGGGCAAAGAAGGCGCGGCCGATCTGGTCCAGCTCATACTGTGTCGGCCGGTTGCTCAGCGAAACGACGGCGAGGCTGAGTTCGCGATTGGTGCCGCTCAGTGCCTCGTAGAAAATCTCGTAGTTGCGCGGCAAGCCGAGCACACCCAACTGGCGCATTGTGGCGACAACGGTGGCCGCGATATCGGTGCTTCGTTCGGTTGGGACAGCTGCCGGCTGCATGTTCTGATCACTCTTCCCCTTGGATCCCGCCGCAGAACTTGGGGGTTCCATTTGTCGCCAACCGGGGAAGGCTACCCGATAGTCCAGAACAACTTGCGAACAGACGCGTCCCCACCTGCGACATTCGCTCGCCATGACCATAAATGCGGGAGCGCTAAAGTTTCCTTAATTCGCTGAGGTTCCACGGCTTTTCTCTCTCTTGCGCTGTAGAGGCAGCAATTTGCGCACCGGCAAACCGGGATGAACGTCAGGTTTGGTGGCTTTGAATGCATTGCGCGCTGCAGAAAGGTCAGACTGGATTTCGGCTCGCCACACCAGCAAATGTCGCATTTGCTTGCGTATGGCTGCCACAAAGCTGGAATCCTGACGACGAAGCTGATGCCAGGCACAGGTTCTTCAAGGAGGGCGAAATGAGTGACAGTCACCGCGGATCGTGTCTGTGCGGAGCGGTGCGCTTCAGAACCGGCGGAGCGCTGCGCGGCGTCGTCTATTGCCACTGCTCGCAATGCAGGAAGCAGAGCGGACACTTCTACGCCGCGACCAATGTTGCAGACGCTGACATCGTCATCGAAGGTGGCGAAAGCATCACCTGGTACGAAGCGTCTTCCTTCGCCAGGCGCGGTTTTTGCAAGGCATGCGGGTCTCTGCTGTTCTGGAAGCCACGGGACCAGGGCTACGTTTCGGTCATGGCGGGATCGTTCGACGTGCCGACGGGCCTTGAGGGCGAATGCCATATCTTCGTCGGCGACAAGGGCGACTATTATTCGATCGACGACGGGCTGCCGCAGTTTGAAAAGTCGACGCCGTCCATACCGGTCGCTGAATGAATCTTGGACAAATCGCCTTATTCCTTTGATCTGGCCAGCCATTGCATTATCCCGTGCCGGTGATTCGCAAAGGGGTTTGGCATGCTGCGGCTGATCGACGCTTTTTTCAATTCAGTGCGGGCGTTTCGCAAGCTGGCCGTCAGCGAGAAGGCTTTCCAGCAGGAGCTGATGTTGCTCGCGCTCGCTTTGCCGCTCGGCTGGTTCGTTTCGATCTCGTGGCGTGGCTATGCCTTGCTGATCGGAGCGGTGCTGCTTCTGATCATGGTCGAAGTGCTGAACACAGGCATCGAGGCGGCCTGCGACGCCTTCAGCCGCGAATTCAATGTCGATATCCAGCTGGCCAAGGACTGTGGTTCGCTGGCGGTTCTGATTTCGGTGATCATCGTTGCCGGTGTCTGGGGTATCGCCATCATCGAACGCATCACCGGGCTACCGATCTGATGTTACAGCTCCTACATGACGGTAACCACCACCTGATCCCGACCATGATCCATTCCGAAAACCGGTATCCACTTTTCGGGATCATGGTCCGAGGAAACCGCCATGTCTGAAGTCACAAACCTTCTGCTTCTGGAGCGCCAAGGGCTACCGGACGATTTGCGCTGGCTGGCCGAGAAATACCCGCGCGAAAACTGGCAGGGCCACGCCAACATCCACGGCGTCGCCAATATGTGGCTGCAGCGTCACGACATGTTCCGCGAACTCGGCGGTATGCTGACCAACGGCATTGGCGACTACCGCGAGGGCAGGCTGATGGCGCCCGACTTCGCGCGCTGGTTCGCGCCACGCCTCAACCATTTTCTCGGCAATCTCGATGGCCACCACAATGTCGAGGATCATCATTATTTCCCGGTCTTCGCCAAGGCGGAGACACGGCTGAAGCGTGGTTTCGAGATCCTCGATGCCGACCATCACACCATCCATGAAGGGCTGGAGCGCAATGCCGAGGCAGCCAACGCCTTCATCAAGACGCTTCAGCAGAGCGAAGACAGACAGCGCTTCGCCGCCGACGCCTATGCCGACGAAAACAGCGGGCTGATCGCCATGCTGATCAGGCACCTTGCCGACGAGGAAGATCTGATCATCCCGCTGATCCTCGATCGGGGTGATGTGGCGCTTGGTATTGACTGATGCATGTCGCTCAAAGTGCTTGGCGGCTTTGGGGCAAGGACATGCATGGAAGCCAGATATCTCAGCTTTCCCTGGTCCGTTCCTTTTTCGCGACGTGGCGGGCGATCAGCCAGGCAAACACGGCCACCGTCAAACCGATGCCAAGCCCAACCAGCAACCGCTCGTGATGCATCAACGCCTGGCCGATGAAGTGTTCGGCCCCCAATCCAAAGACATAGCCAACCGTGCTGAAGACCACCGCCCAGATCACCGATGAGATGGCGTTGAGGATAATGAAACGCGGCGCCGCGATGTTGGAGAGACCGGCCGCGACGCCGCCGACAAGGCGCATGCCGTAGACGTAGCGGTTCGACAGCACGAAGATGTCGGGATGGGTGTTGAGCAGGCGAAAGGCCCGCCGGAAACCAGGCCGCCTGCGCAATCTGACGACATAGGGATGGTCGGCAAAGCTTCGTCCAAGAATGAAGAAGAAGGTGTCGCCGACGAAAGCGCCAAGGGCGGCCGCCAGGACGGTATGCCACAGCACGAAGACTTGCTGGTGCGCGAAGAAGCCACCGAGGATGGCCGCACTTTCACCCTCCGCGACACAGCCGAGGAAGACGGCAAGCAGTCCGTATTGTTCGATGAGGTGATGGATCGTTTCGGTCATGAAGACGGCAGCTGCTGCGAGAGCCTTTCGTCGATCCGCTTGACGAGGTCGGCCAGCCGCACGATCTCGTCGCGCATGCCGAGAATCTGGCCGTGGCGGAGTTCGTCCAGCTTTTCATGCAGCGCCATGATCTCGATCTCGGCTTTCAAATTGACCTCGTAGTCGTGGGCGGCGTCGATGCGGTCGCGCTCGGTCTGGCGGTTCTGCGCCATCATGATCACCGGCGCCTGCAAGGCGGCGATCATCGACAGCACGAGGTTGAGGAAGATAAACGGGTAGGGATCGAAGGCGTCGCGCGATAGGAGCCAGACATTGCCGGCGGTCCACACGACCAGGAACGCGATGAAGGTCAGGATGAAGGACCACGAGCCGCCGATGCGGGCGATCGTGTCGGCAAGGCGGTCGCCAAAGGTCTGATGGAAGGCGACGGCCTTGTTGGTGTCCCGCGAGATGGTGGTGCGTTCGAGCGTCGATTGCAGCACGCGGCTTTCGAGCTGGCTGAGGCCGTCCGGCCGTCGCTTGAGCCAGCGGTTCGCCAGGTCGTCGATCGTCTTGTTCATGGCCGTCTCCAAGGTCTTGGCTTGCCTAAAGCGCGTCGCGTTGAAACGGATTCAACCGACGCGCTGTAGCTCTTTGTTCTCATGCATGTCGTTGTCTCAAAACCGGGGCCACTTTTGAGCGACATGCACTAAGAGGTAGAGGCTGCCGGCCCTCACGGGAAGTGTTACATTGTCGCGAACAGCGAGGGATCGATGGTCGATTTTCAGAAAATTCGCCTGCGTGCGGCAAAGCGCAAGGGTGGCGAGGCGGAGCTTTCGTCACTTTTGGGGTCGGCGCCCGACAATGCCGCCGTGGCTGACATCGCTGACGATCGCATTCTGTCTGTTATGGCCGAGCGCGTCTTTGCCGCCGGTTTCGTCTGGCGCGTCATCGAACAGAAATGGCCGGGCTTCGAAGAGGCCTTCCTCCACTTCGAGCCGAAGCGGCTGTTGTTCCAGCCCGATGATTTCTGGCACGATCTGACGACCGACCAACGCATCGTGCGCAATCCGCAGAAGATCAAATCGGTGCGCGACAATGCTGCCTTCGTCGAGCGGGTGTCGAAGGAATATGGCGGTTTCGGCAAATTCCTTGCCGACTGGCCTGCGGACGATCAGGTCGGGCTGATGGCCTATCTCGGCAAGCATGGCAGCCGCCTCGGCGGCAACACCGGCCAGTATTTCCTGCGCTGGCTGGGCTGGGATGCCTTCGTCATTTCGGGTGATATGGGTGCGGCACTGCGCGATGCCGGCCTCGACATCGCCGAAAGCCCGACCTCGAAGAAGGATATCGACAAGATCCAGAAGCAGATCAATCAGTGGGCGACGGAGACGGGCCTGCCGCGCCGGCATATTTCGCGCATCCTGGCGATGTCGATCGGCGACAACCATTCGCCGGAAGCGCTGCGCGAATATATGGGCGACGACTGATCCCCGGTCGCCCAGCCACGATCTGACATTTGGTCTGGACACGAATGACATATGTCATTCGGTCTGGATTGGTCCAAACGAACGCCATTGCTCGGGCAAATTTGTCGCGCTAAGTCAGCAACATGACCAAGAAGCTCGACATCCTGCGCATCGCCGTCGCCCAGCTCAATCCGACTGTTGGCGACATATCCGGCAATCTCGCCAAGGCGCGCGAGGCAAGGGCGGATGCCGCCCGCCAGGGCGCCGATGTCGTGCTTTATACAGAGCTTTTCCTCGCCGGCTATCCGCCGGAGGATCTGGTGCTGAAGCCGGCCTTCCTGAAGGCCTGCGAAAAAGCGGCGCAGGACTTTGCCGCCGATACCGCCGATGGCGGCCCGGGCGTCATCATCGGCACGCCGCTGAAGCGCAAGAGCGGCACGCACAATTCGATCGTCTTCGCCGATGGCGGCAAGATCATCGCCGAGCGCTACAAGCTCGATTTGCCGAACTACGGCGAATTCGACGAAAAGCGTGTCTTCCAGGCCGGACCCGAGATCCAGGGGCCGGTCAATTTCCGCGGCGTGCGGATCGGGATTCCGATCTGCGAGGACATCTGGGGCGATGTCGGCATCTGCGAGACGCTGGCCGAAAGCGGGGCCGAGATCCTGCTGGTGCCGAACGGCTCGCCCTATTATCGCGCCAAGATCGATGTCCGCCACCAGGTCGTCATCCGCCAGGTCATCGAATGCGGGCTGCCGATGATCTATGCCAACCAGCTTGGCGGCCAGGACGAGCTGATCTTCGACGGAGCGTCGTTTGCCATCGGTTCCGACAAGACGCTGGCCTTCCAGATGAGCCAGTTCGAGGAAGCGGTCGACGTCACCACCTGGAAACGCACGGATGGCGGCTGGATCTGCTCGGAAGGGCCGATGTCGAAGATCCCGGACAGGGAGGAGGCCGACTACCGCGCCTGCATGCTTGGCTTGCGCGACTACGTCAACAAGAACGGTTTCAAGAACGTCGTGCTCGGCCTGTCCGGCGGTATCGATTCGGCGATCTGCGCGGCCCTAGCCGTCGATGCGCTCGGCGAGGAACGCCTGCGCGCGGTGATGATGCCCTACCGCTACACCTCGAAGGACTCGCTGAAAGACGCCGAGGATTGTGCCCGCGCACTCGGCTGCCGTTATGACATCGTGCCGATCTTCGAGCCGGTCGAGGGCTTTCTGCACACGCTGACGCAGATGTTCGAAGGCACCAAGGAAGGCATCACCGAGGAGAATTTGCAGAGCCGCGCGCGCGGCACCATCCTGATGGCGATCTCCAACAAGTTCGGATCGATGGTCGTCACCACCGGCAACAAGAGCGAGATGTCGGTCGGCTACGCCACGCTCTACGGCGATATGAACGGCGGCTTCAATCCGATCAAGGACCTCTATAAGATGCAGGTCTATGCGCTGTCGCGCTGGCGCAACTGCCACGTACCGCCGGGCGCACTCGGGCCTTCGGGCGAGGTCATCCCGAAGAACATCATCGACAAGGCGCCGTCGGCGGAATTGCGCGAGAACCAGACCGACCAGGATTCGCTGCCGCCCTATCCGGTGCTGGACGATATCCTCGAATGCCTGGTCGAGAACGAGATGGGCGTCGACGACATTGTCGTACGCGGTCACGACCGGGCGACAGTGACACGCATCGAGCACTTGCTCTACATCGCCGAATACAAGCGCCGGCAGGCTGCACCAGGCGTGAAGATCACCAGGAAGAATTTTGGCCGCGACCGCCGCTATCCCATCACCAACCGTTTCAGAGACCGCGGCTGACGTCGCTCGACAACCCGTTCATCTTCACCGAAACCGCGGCGAATTTCCAAGACCTGGCCATCCAGGCCGCTACATGCGTTTCGATCGCATTCCTGAATGACACACGCGGCGATGGCTTGCCCGATGTTGTTGCAAAATAACCTCAGTGCTTGGACCAGATAGACTTTCGACATGAGCCGATCTTGGCGATGCATCGTGGCGTCGTTATAAGGGCCGTTCCGCGATTCATTTGCGGGAGGTCCGAATGGCAGTATTTCAAATGGTAATGCGAGGCCGCGAAGCCTAGGTCTCATCCGGCGCTCAGCGAGGGTTTTGCCCTCGCGCTGATGCCGGATTGAGCACAGGCTTATGCCGATGCCGGTCGCCGCCCGATTACGGGCGAGACGCCAAATATGCCACTCCGCATTCTGGGCAATCATTAGCCCTTGCGCGGCTTCTTCAATTTTCGACCTTACTGGGATCGGGCTCGATTGCGCCCGAATGACATCATGGCTCGTTTTGGAATCGATTTGCGCGCGAGCGCCTTTCGCAGCGTTCTTGGTTTCACGCTCACCCATTGGCGGCGTCAGCCGTGGCGGCTTTCGCTCATCATGGGCGGCTTTTTGCTGTCGACGCTGGCCGACGTTTTGACGCCGCTCTATTCAGGCCGGCTGGTCGACGCCGTCGCCAGCAGCGCCGGCGCCGATGCCATTGCCTGGAATGCCGCGATGACCGCGTTCTCGATGCTGATGGCGCTGGCGTTGACCGGCGTCGTGCTGCGCAACCTTGCCTTCATGGCGATCGTCGAGCTGACGCTGAAGATGATGGCCGATATCGCCGCTGACGCCTTCCATCGCGTCCAGCGCTTTTCCACCGACTGGCATGCCAACAGCTTTGCCGGCTCGACCGTGCGCAAGGTGACGCGCGGCATGTGGGCGCTCGACCTGCTCAACGACACGATCCTCATCGCGCTGCTGCCGTCCGTCGCCATGCTGGTCGGCTCGACGCTGCTGCTCGGCTGGTTTTGGCCGCTGATGGGCGTGGTCGTTGCCGCCGGCTCGGTGCTGTTCATCGCGGTGACGGCGATGCTGTCGCTCGGCTATGTCGCACCGGCGGCACGGCTCGCCAACACCTGGGACACGCGCCTCGGCGGCTCGCTGGCCGACGCGGTGAGCTGCAACGCCGTGGTCAAGGGATTTGGCGCCGAGGAGCGCGAAGAGCGACGCCTCGCCAGGGTCGTCGCCAAATGGCGTGCGCGCACGCGGCGGACCTGGGTGCGCGGCACCATCAACGGCACCACGCAAGGGGCGCTGTTGCTGGTCATGAGAGCCGCGGTGATCGGCCTGGTGTTGATGCTGTGGTCGTGGGGGCAGGCTAGCGCCGGTGACGTGGCCTTCGTGCTGACGTCGTTCTTCGTGCTGCAGGGATATCTCAGAGATATCGGCACCCATATCCGCAACCTGCAGCGTTCGATCAACGACATGGAGGAGCTGGTCGAGTTCCAGTCCGAACCGCTCGGCATCGAGGACTGGCCCGGCGCCAAGCCGATCCGGATCAAGCAGGGGGCTATCCGCTTCGACAACGTCACCTTTCACTACGGCAACCACCGATCGCCGCTTTATCGCGACTTTTCGGTCGATATCGCGCCAGGCGAACGTGTCGGGCTCGTCGGCCATTCGGGTTCGGGCAAGACGACTTTCGTCAAGCTGATCCAGCGGCTATATGACGTCAATGCGGGAAAAATCCTAGTCGACGGCCAGGACATCGCGCAGGTGGCGCAAGCGTCGCTGCGCGGGCAGATCGCCATCGTCCAGCAGGAACCGATCCTGTTCCACCGGTCGCTGGCCGAGAACATTGCCTATGCCCGGCCGACAGCGACGCAGGATGAGATCGAGCACGCGGCGCGGCTGGCGAGCGCGCACGACTTCATCGCCAACCTGCCGAAGGGCTACGGCACGCTGGTCGGCGAACGCGGTGTGAAACTGTCGGGCGGCGAGCGTCAGCGCGTGGCGATTGCGCGCGCTTTCCTTGCCGATGCGCGCATCCTGATCCTGGACGAGGCGACATCGAGCCTCGATTCGGAATCGGAGGTCCTGATCCAGCAGGCGATGGAACGGCTGATGGTCGGGCGCACGACGCTGGTCATCGCGCACCGGCTTTCGACGGTGCGGGCGCTGGACAGGCTGCTGGTCTTCGATCGCGGCAAGATCGTCGAGGAAGGCTCGCATGACGGGTTGATCCGGCTGAAGGGCGGCATCTACCGCCGGCTGTTCGAGCGTCAGGCGCTCGAACTGACCAAGGGACTGGTCATCTGATCTGAAGTGGCCTCCGGCTTTGGCCGGAGGCCACCTGTCGGGCTCCATCGCGGTTCCAATAGAGCGGGCTTTCGTCAGTCGGTTGGAGTGACGCGAAGCATATCCAGGGCGTTCCAGATCCTGAGTTTTGAGACGTCTTGTTTACGTTGTTTCTACTACTGGTTGGTATAAGCCTGCTCTAGGCAACCCAGGGACGGTCTATGCATATCCTGGAATCCGACTAACCTGCCCAAGATTTCGCTCTGCGGCAGATAGGCTTCACGATGCATCTTGTTTCCGCAAATACGGGTTCGGAAAAAGTGGCTGCACCGTCGGTGCTGGAAACTCAGCACGGCTCGGTTCGGCCGCTCGCTGCCGAAGATCTCGAGAGCGTCGCCGCACTCTTCCTGGCGAAGTTTCGCCAGCGGCGACGCCACCTCCTCGATCGCGCGATCGCGGAGACGGCCGAATATATGAGAACGATTTATCTTGGGCCTGCCGGCCAGCCCGGTGAGAGCAACGCTCTGGTCCAGATCAACCCGCAAGGACGTCTGGGTGGGTTCCTCGGCGTCCTGAAAGCCCGCTACGAGCTCAACGGAACGGCATTGAATGCGGCGATCATCGGCCCGCTCATGGCCGACCCCGGCACCGATCACGGCTCGGCCGGACCGCAATTGCTGCGTGCCTTGAATCAAGGCGAATTCGATCTGCAGCTGACCGATTCGGCCAACCGGACATCTTTGCCCTTCGCGCGCCCGATGAAGTATCAGCTGCTGCCGGTGCATTGTCTGGGATGGACCTGTGTTTTCCGGCCGGCCGCTATGGCCGCCGCCGCACTGCACCGTAAATGGCCTGGCCTGCCTCGCTTGGCGACCGATCCCTGCGCGAGAGCATTCGATGTTCTCGCTAAAGGAAGGTTCGAGCACCCCGTCCCGCTTTCGTCGTCGCATCGTGTCCACCGTGAGCCGATCGATGCCGCGCAATTTGCCGAGCGGCCGCCGACCCTCCTGTCCGATTACTCGCTTCGGCCGAGTTGGAGGGATGGCGAGCTGACACGGCTGCTCGCGCTGGCGGCCGAGAAGCGGGCCGACGGGCCACTTCATTTCGGCGGGACTTACGACGAAACGGGCAAGATGCTCGGTTGCTACGCCTTCTACGGTCAAGCCGGCGGCATCGCGAACCTGTTGCAAATCCAGGCTTCGGGATTCCACTGGGGCGCGACGCTGGATGGCCTTATCGCGGCCGCGTGGGATATGGGCTGCGCGGGCATCACCGGGCAGACACAGAGCAGATTCATGCCCCAACTCTTCGGCTACAAGAATGTCTTCTTCCGCTATGCCGGCGGGACAATGGTTCGCTCGCGAATCGCTGGTGTCACGGAAGCGGTCCGCTCCGGCGACATCTTTATCGGTGGGTTGATGGGCGACCGCTGGACCCGCCTCAGTTCCGATGACTTCGGCCGCTGATCACGTTCGACCTGTTCGTCGGCGCCAGCACCCAAGTCTCGGCCCGCTATGAGTTGACCCGGGCGGCAGGACCGAGCGGCATCATTGATCTCGACCCGCGTCGACTCCATCTGCGGGCGCTCGGTCATGGCGCACCCCGCCTGAGGCGCACGCCGCCCCGGTCTTTTCATTGCGCGTGTCCTGTTCTATGTCTGCCGCACCGCGCGGGGGCGCGTCTTGTCAATCACAAAAGCATCCGGTACGCCCCGCTCATGACAGTTACTGTTCGTTTCGCCCCGTCGCCAACCGGCCGCATTCATATCGGCAATGCGCGCACCGCCCTGTTCAACTGGCTGTTTGCCATGAACAACAGGGGCCGCTTTATCCAGCGTTTCGACGACACCGACATTGCCCGCTCGAAGCAGGAATTCTCCGACGCCATCCTCTACGATTTGCATTGGCTCGGCATTTTCCCGGATGCCACCGAATACCAATCGCGGCGTTTCGAGGTCTATGACGCGGCGGTCGAAAGGCTGAAGGCGGCCGGCGTTCTCTACGCCTGCTACGAGACGCCGGAGGAGCTCGACCTCAGGCGCAAGGTGCGCCGCACGCGCGGCCTGCCGCCAGTCTATGGCCGCGAGGCGCTGGCGCTTTCGCCGGAGCAGATCGCCGAATACCAGGCCGATGGGCGCCGCCCGCACTGGCGCTTCCTTTTGCCCAATTTCTCAGGCGATCCACTGCAACCCGAACGTACCGAAATTCACTGGAACGATCTGGTGCGCGGCGAGGAAACCGTCGACCTTGCCTCACTTTCCGACCCGGTTCTGGTGCGCGAGGACGGCACCTATCTCTATACGCTGCCTTCGGTGGTCGACGACATCGAGATGGGCGTCAGCCATGTCATCCGCGGCGACGACCACGTCACCAACACCGGCGTGCAGATCGCCCTGTTCCAGGCGCTGGCTGCCGAGCCGCCGGTGTTTGGCCACCACAACCTTTTGACCACGGCATCGGGCGAGGGGTTGTCGAAACGCACCGGCGCGCTCTCCATCGAAAGCCTGCGCGAGGACGGCATCGAGCCGATGGCCGTCGCTTCGCTCGCGGTGCTGGTCGGCACCTCGGAGAATGTCGCGGCTGTGCCAACGATGGCCGAACTCGCCGAACGCTTCGATCCGGCGGCGACATCGAAATCCGCGGCCAAGTTCGATCCTGACGAGCTCTTCGTGCTCAACCGGGCGCTGTTGCACCATATGCCGTTCTCCGAGGCACAAGACCGGCTGATCGTGCTCGGCGTCTCGGGTGACCAGGCCGAGCCGTTCTGGCTTGCGGTGCGCGGCAATCTCGACAGGCTGGCCGATGCGACAAGCTGGTGGCGCACCTTGCGCGAGGGCCCGCAGGAGAGGCCGGAATTTTCCGATGACGACCGCGATTTCCTGGGTCAAGCGTTCGACCTGCTGCCGGAGGAACCCTGGAACGGGACAGTCTGGAAAGAGTGGACGGGCAAGATCAGGGAAGCAACCGGCCGCAAGGGCAAGGCGCTGTTCATGCCGCTCAGGCTCGCGCTTACCGGACTGCCTTCGGGGCCGGAGCTTGCAGATCTATTGCCGCTGATGGGTCGGGAAGGAACGTTGGCCCGACGACCCTGACCTTGCGCTGGTCCGGTGGCAAGGCGGACACCGGCGACGTCACCGGCTTGGCGGAAAGCCGCTTGATCGCCTCGCGGTCGAGTCCGCCCTCCACATTGGCCAGGGTCTCCGGATCGGTACCCGGATCGGGCTTGGTAGCCGGAACCGGAATGGACGGTGTCGCGTCCGTTTCGGGCTGGGACTGCTCAGGATTCGGCGGGTTGCCGGCGATGACCTGGAAATTCTGCGCGGCGTTGCAGCCGCAAGCCGGCGGCCGCGGCATGTTGGACTGCTTGTAGAGATAGGCGGTCGGCAATTCGCTGTAGGGCCGGCCGGTGACCGATGACGTCATCTCAGCCGAATCGTCATCGATGCCGCGCGAATAGAAAACCTGCATCTCGGTGCCAGGGCAGCTTGATTCGCAATTCTTCTGGTCGCGCTCGAAATCGCTCGTCGAAGCCGAATTCGACATCGGGAAGAAATAGCCGTCGCAGGTGCGCACGCATGTGGTGTGGAACTCGCCGCCGCCGACGCTCGAAAAATCCGGTACGCCGGGCCGGTTGAGCACCCTGCTGCTGACATCGCGCTCCTCGCCCGGATCGTCAGGCTCATCGAGCGCATCGAGCTGCTGGCTGTTGCCGCCGAAAAGCTGTTCGAACAGGTTTGCGTTGCCGTCTTCGCGGTTCGCCTCCTGCAGCGGAGCGTGCCGCGGTGCAAAGGTGTCGTCGCGGCAGCCCTTGGCCTCGAGCGCCGCCAGGATGCGGCCACGGTCGCGGCGCGAGCCGCCGCTAGCGAGCTTGGCGCGCTTGGCCTGCAGGCTATCGAGATTGGCATTCATGCGATCGATGGTGGCGTTGAGCCCGGCGCATTCTCTGACATTGCGGCTGAACAGCGAAAAGCCGCAACCGGCACTGCTGGATTGGCTGCGGGCCCTGGAGATCTGATCGCGCTGCCTTTCGATTGCCGCGTCGTATTTGCGGATCAACGCCGGGCCACCACCGCCGCCGCGTGACGCTGCGGCAAGATCGGCTTCCAACTGGCGGCAGACGCGCGAGGCGGCCTGCGGCTCGGTGACCGCGATGGCTGAAAGCACGAGCGCGCCAAGCAGCGCAGCAACATGCGTCAGCTTCCACCTTTCGCCCGTCATAGTCCGAAAACCCCGCCTGCTTGCCTGCGCGATGCTACCGGATTCGCGGTTAATCGTTTCCTCAATCTACAACCAAAGATGGTCTTAGCCCAGAGACGCGCCGTCGCGGATGTTCGGGTTCAGTCTCTGCCGTGAGATTCCGACGCTGCATGAAAAAGGCGTATTCGCCCAGAAAAAATGCCCGAATCCAGCGCGACCCGGAGGCTTGGCATGACCGCGATTACCCGTCGAACCGCGCTACAACTCGCTCTCTTGTGCCTGGCGCCGCCCGCTGCCATGGCGCAGGAGAAGCCCGATGCGCCGGACTGGCGCGGTCGATTGGTCGACGCCGCGCGTGAGCAGATCGGTGTTACCACCCTCTACGACCCAACCTATATGTGCTTGACCTATCCGGGTGGCGATGTCGCGCCGGAGCGGGGTGTGTGTACCGATGTCGTGGTCCGCGCCTATCGCCGCGCCTTCGGGCTCGACCTGCAAAGGCTGGTGCATGAGGATATGTTGGCTGATTTCGCGGTCTATCCGAAGATTTGGGGCCTGAAAGCGCCCGACCGCAACATTGACCATCGACGGGTGCAGAACCTTGCCGTCTTTTTTGGACGGCGTGGTGTTTCCATGCCGGTCAGCCAGGATCCCGTCGACTTTCAACCGGGCGACCTCGTTACTCAAATGCTGCCCGGCAACCTGCCGCATATCGCCATCGTCTCATCAAATGGTTCAACGGAAGTGCCGGAAAGGGCGCTGGTCATCCACAATATCGGCCAGGGCGCCCACGAGGACGACACGTTGTTCGCCTTTAAGCAGACCGGGCATTTCCGCTTCGCGCCTGCCTGATCAGCCCAGATTGACGACCGCCTGTGCCTTGTGAGCGGCTTCGACCACGGCAAGCGCTGTCATGTTGACGACGCCGCGCGAGGTAACCGACGGCGTCAATATATGCGCCGGCATGTCGGTGCCGAGCAGGATCGGCCCGACATGCAGCGCGTCCATCATGGTCCTGAGCGCGGACAGCGTGATGTTGGCCGAATCGAGGTTGGGGAACACTAGCAGATTGGCTTCGCCCTTCAGCCTGGAATGAGGATAAACGCGCTGGCGCAGATGCTCGGACAAAGCCGTGTCCGCATGCATCTCGCCGTCGCACTCCAGTTCGGGCGCGATGCGCGCCAGGATCGCCGCCGCTTGCCGCATCTTGAGCGCGCTCGGCGAATCGCGCGAGCCGAAATCCGAATGTGACAGCAGCGCTGCCTTCGGCTCGATGCCGAAGCGCTGGATCTCTTCCGCCGCCAGCACCGTCATCTCGGCGATTTCCTCGGCGGTTGGGTCGACCGAGACATGCGTGTCGGTCAGGAAGATGATGCCGCGCTGCGAGATCAGCATCGAAAGCGTCGAAAGGTCGTGGTCCTTGATGCCGAGGCGGGGGCCAATGATCAGGGTGACGTTGCGCAGGTGCCGCTCGAAGCGTCCTTCGAGGCCGCAGACCATGGCATCGGCATCGCCACGCTTCAGCGCCAGTGCGGCGATCACCGTGTTGTCGGTACGCACCATGGTGCGGGCGGCTTCCGTCGTCACACCGCGCCGGCCGGCGAGTTCGATCAAGAGGTCGACGTAGTTGCGATAGCGCGGATCGTCCTCCGGATTGATCAGGCCGAAGTCGACACCGGGCTTGATACGCAGGCCATAGCGTTTCAGGCGCACTTCGATGACGTGCGGGCGGCCGATCAGGATCGGTTCGGCGATGCCTTCCTCGAGCACCACCTGGGCGGCGCGCAGCACGCGCTCGTCCTCGCCATCGGCATAGATGACGCGCTTGGCGGTCGATGCCTTGGCGGACGAGAACACCGGCTTCATCACCAGTCCAGAGCGGAAGACGAAGCGGTTGAGTTTGTCGATATAGGCTGCGAAATCGGTGATCGGCCTTGTCGCGACGCCAGTGTCGCAGGCTGCCTTGGCGACGGCCGGGGCTATGCGCAGGATCAGGCGCGGATCGAAGGGCGAGGGGATCAGGAAGTCTGGCCCGAAGATTGGCGTCTCACCGGAATAGGCGCGGGCCGCGACATCGGACGGTTCCTCGCGGGCTAGCGCCGCAATCGCCCGCACCGCCGCCATCTTCATCTCCTCGTTGATGGCGCTGGCGCCGCAGTCGAGCGCACCGCGAAAAATGTAAGGAAAACACAGGACGTTGTTGACCTGATTGGGAAAATCCGACCTGCCGGTGCAGATCATCGCATCGGGACGGGCGGCGCGCGCCGCTTCCGGCATGATCTCCGGATTGGGGTTGGCCAGCGCCAGGATCAGCGGTTTCGGCGCCATGTGCTGCAGCAGTTCCGGCTTCAGCACACCTGCCGCCGACAGACCGAGGAAGACGTCGGCGCCGGGGATCACGTCAGCCAGCGTGCGCGCGTCGGTGTCCTTCACATAGGGGTCTTTCCAGCGGTCCATCTCGTCGACGCGGCCCTTGTAGGCGACGCCGAAACGGTCAGTGACCCAGATGTTTTCCACCCGCGCGCCAAGCGAGACCAGCAGATTGAGGCAGGCAAGGGCGGCCGCGCCGGCACCCGACGTGACGATCTTGATATCCGAAATGGTCTTGCCGGCGAATTCCAGCCCGTTGAGCACGGCGGCGGCGACGATGATGGCTGTGCCGTGCTGGTCGTCATGGAAGACCGGAATGCCCATGCGGGCCTTCAGCTGCTCTTCCACTTCGAAGCATTCCGGCGCCTTGATGTCCTCGAGGTTGATGCCGCCGAAGGTCGGTTCCAGCGCCGAGATTGTCTCGACCATGCGCTCAATGCCCGGCGCGTCGATCTCGATGTCGAAGACGTCGATGCCGGCGAACTTCTTGAACAGGACAGCCTTGCCTTCCATCACCGGCTTGGAGGCGAGCGGGCCGATATTGCCGAGGCCGAGCACGGCCGATCCGTTGGAGACGACGCCGACCAGATTGGCCCGCGCCGTATAGTCGGCGGCGGTCGCCGGATCGTCGCGGATTTCCAGGCAAGGGGCGGCGACGCCTGGCGAATAGGCGAGCGCAAGGTCGCGCTGGTTGCCGAGCGGCTTGGTCGCCTGGATTTCGAGCTTTCCCGGCCTTGGGTGCTTGTGGAAGTAGAGGGCGGCTTCGTCGAGGTCCGAACGTGCCGTCTTCTTGGTCTCGCCTTCCATGCGGCCGCTCCCTCGAAATCTGCCTGGAGAGTCCTTTTAGCATGCGGCCAAGGTTTGTCGCGACGCTAAATGACGCGCCGGCAGCTTTACCCGGCGGCGCGTCTAAAACACCATTATATCAGATGTTTATGCCGATTTCATCGCATATGAGTCTTGCTGCGTGCAGGGCGCGTCGATCAAAAGGCGCTGACATAGAGGCCGCCGTCGACCGGTATGTTCTGACCGGTCAGATAACCGGCATGGACCGAGCACAGGAAGGCGCAGATCTGGCCGAATTCCTCCGGCGTGCCGAGCCGCTTGGCCGGAACATCGGCGCTGATGCGGGTCTTGCGCGCGGCGGCCGCCGCTGGATCCTCTGGTGTGCCGGCGTCATGCGGGCCACGCAGCCGGTCGGTGTCGAGTTTGCCCGGCAGCATGTTGTTGATGGTCACGTTGCGGTCGATCACCGTTCGCGCCACGCCGGCAAGGAACGAGGTCAGGCCGGCGCGCGCGCCCGACGACAGGTCGAGGCCGGGGATGGGGACGTAGACCGACAGCGAGGTGATGTTAACGATGCGGCCAAAGCCGCGCGCTGCCATGCCGTCGATGACGGCCTGCACTAGCTCGACCGGCGTCACCATGTTCTGGGTGACGCCTTCAAGGATCTTCGCGCGATCAAGCGCGCGAAAATCGCGAAGCGGCGGGCCGCCATTGTTGTTGACGAGGATATCGGGTTCGGGGCACGCGGCGAGCAATGCCTTCTGCACCTCCCGCTTCGAGACGTCGCCGACGACTTCGGTCACCGTCACGCCATAGCGCTCGCGCAGCTCGGCTGCGGTCTTGGCCACCAGCTCCGCATTGCGGCCGTTGACGACGATGTCGCAGCCGGCTTCTGCCAGCGCCATGGCGCAGCCACGCCCAAGCCCCTTGCTGGAAGCGCAGACAATGGCTTTCTTTCCGCGAATGCCGAGATCCATGATGATTTTCTCCTTGTGAGCCGGCGGCAAGCTAGTCCTTCGGCTGGACCAATCGCAACCGTCATACGGTTGTTGCATGAATCGGGGCATAGCCTGCGCGAAAGCAAGGGTGAAATCGCGATGTCAGGCCAAGAGCCCCGCACTTTCCGCAGCATGTTCATTTCCGACGTTCATCTCGGCTCGAAGGCGGCCAAGGCCGAATTCCTGATCGATTTCCTTAGATATCACGACGCCGACATCATCTATCTGGTCGGCGATATCGTCGATGGCTGGCGGCTGCGACGGAGCTGGCACTGGCCGCAAAGCCACAATGACGTCGTGCAGAAATTGCTGCGCAAGGCGCGCAAGGGCGCCAACATCACCTACATCGCCGGCAATCACGACGAGTTCGCGCGCCAGTTCCAGGGCGTGCATTTCGGCGGCATCGTCGTCGCCGAACGCGCCATCCACGAGACCGCCGACGGCAAGCGGCTGCTCGTCATCCACGGCGACCAGTTCGACACCGTCGTCCACAATGCGCGCTGGCTCGCCTATCTCGGCGACCACGCCTATGACGCGGCCATGCTGGTCAACCGCGTGGTGACGCGGCTGCGTCAACTGCTCGGCCTGCCGTACTGGTCGTTCTCGTCCTGGGCCAAGGTCAACGTCAAGAAGGCGGTGAATTTCATCGGCTCGTTCCAGACCATGCTTGCGGAAGAGGCGCGCCGCTCGCATGTCGACGGCATCATCTGCGGCCATATCCATCACGCTGCCATCGAGAATTTTGGCGACGTCCAATACATCAACACCGGCGACTGGGTGGAAAGCTGCACGGCGGTGGTCGAGCATTTCGACGGCCGGATGGAAATCCTGACCTGGGCGCAGGTGCTGCCCGAGGCACCGGACGAACCGTTTATCCCGTTGCTCCTCGAAGACCGGGTCGGGCAGGCGGCCCTGACGCGGATCAATCGATTAGGCCAACCGGTTTCGCCCGGTTTTCGCCCATGTTAAGGGATCGATACACGTTGCCATCCAGTCGAGTGCAGCGTTATTGGATCGATTCATGTCGCTGCCGCCGCTTTCGCCCGAACAACTCGTCAAGCCGCGCCATTTCGAACTGCGCATGAGCCTGATCTTCGCGACGCTGTTCGTGCCGCTCGGAACGCATGTGCCCTATTTCCCGCTGTGGCTGGAGGCCAAGGGTTTCCATCCCGAGCAGATCGCCGTCATTCTGGCGGCGCCGATGTTCCTGCGCGTGGTGACGACGCCGTTGCTGACCGCACTTGCCGACAGGGCCAGGGACCGCGCCGATATCTATGTCGCGCTGGTGGCGGCGTCACTGCTGCTGTCGGCCGGTTATTTCCTGACCCCGAGCTACGCCATGGTGCTGGCGGTGTCGCTGGCGCTGACCATCGTCTGGACGCCGCATTCGCCGATCGCAGACTCGCTGGCACTTTCGGGTGTGCGGCGGTTTGGCTCGAACTATACGAGCATGCGAAAATGGGGCTCGATCTCCTACCTGTTCGCCAATGTCGCCGGTGGCTTCATCCTGTCGGCAACCGGCTCCGGGGCCGTTCCGGTGATCATCTTCGTTTCACTTGCCGCGGCCCTTGCTGCCGGCTTGCTGGCGCCGCGTCTCGGCCGTCCGCGACGCGCCTCGCCGCTGTCGGCGACCGACATCCAGCACGTGGCGCCAAAGCTTCTCAACCCATATTTCCTGTATTTTTCGATCGGTGTCGGCGTCATCACCGCCAGCCACGCATTCCTTTACGGCTTCGTCTCCATCTACTGGAAATCGATCGGCCTCAGCGATTCGGTTGTCGGCCTTTTGTGGGCATGGGGCGTGGTCGCGGAAGTTTGCATGTTCATGATGTTCACCCGCTATTTCAGCTCGTTCTCCGTTGTCTCGATCATGGTGATGGCGGGTATCGGGGCGATCGTGCGCTGGATCGCCTTTCCGCTTGTGTGGCCGCTCGGCCTCGGCGTTGCCGGATTTTTCGGCGTCCAGACGCTGCATTCGGTCTCAGTGGCGCTGGTGCTGATCGGCCTGCAGAAGATGATCGGCGAAACGGTTTCCGAAGAGCGGACAGGTGCTGCGCAAGGCATCGCCTATTTCTCCAACGGCTTCTTCATGGCGGTGGTGACGCTGGCGTCCGGCCCGCTTTACCACCGCTTCGGCGTCGACGGCTTTTTTGCCATGATCCCGATCGCCTTGATCGGACTGGTGCTGATCGGACTTGCGGCGCGCTCAGCCCCACAGCGCCGTATCAGGCGGTGACACCAGCGATCCCTGGTAGACAAGGCCGGGCACACGGTCGCGGGCAAGCAGGAGCGGACCGTCGAGGTCGACGAAATCGGCATCCTGGGCGAGCAATACCGCCGGCGCCATCGCCAGCGACGTGCCGACCATGCAGCCGACCATCACGCCGAAACCGAGTTCGCGGGCGCGATCGCGCAGCACCAACGCCGCTGTCAGCCCGCCCGATTTATCGAGCTTGATGTTGACGGCATCGTAGAGGCCGACCAGCGCTTCGAGGTTCTCAGCTTCATGCACGCTTTCATCGGCGCAGATCGGCACGGGGTGCGCGATATGGCGCAGGATCTCGTCTTTGCCGGCCGGCAGCGGCTGTTCAATCAGCGCGATGCCCTGCCCGGCGGCGAAGGCAAGGTTCGCGGCGATGTTGTCGTCGGTCCAGCCCTCGTTGGCGTCGAGGATGATGCGGCTGTCGGGTGCGGCTTGCCTGACGGCGCGGATGCGGGCGACGTCGTTGTCGCCGCCGATCTTCACTTTGAGCAGCGGCCGCGCCGCATTGGCACGCGCCTGCGCCGCCATCGCCTCCGGTTCACCCAACGACAGCGTGTAGGCCGTTTCAAGTGACCTTAACGATACAGCGCCAATGGCAGCAGCCACTGGCATTCCGCCGATCTTTGCTTCCAGATCCCACAAAGCGCAGTCGATAGCGTTGCGGGCAGCTCCGGCCGGCATGGCGTCGAGCAGGGCGCTCCGGCTGATGCCGGCGGCGATCCGCTCTCGCATGGATTCGATCGCCTCATGGACACCATCCATGGTCTCGCCATAGCGCCTGTAGGGAACGCATTCGCCACGGCCAGCGTGGCCGTCTTCGCTGATCGTGCAAGTGATGACCTCGGCTTCGGTCTTGGAACCGCGTGAAATGGTGAAGGTTCCGGCGATCGGGAAACGTTCTGCCTCAACCGAAATGACACGCGCCATATTTTTCTGCTCCGGCTATGCAACAACGGGCGAGTCGGCAAATCGACAGCTTTGTTCCGTCAGGCTAAACAGGACGCCATGTTGACCATCGGCAAGCGCGACGCAAGCGGCACGACCGCGGGGGAGGCTGACCACGAACCGCGCGTGGCGATCGGCGAGGAGGACGGCGTTCTCGGCTGCGTCTTCTCGGGAATCTGGACGACACGGACCGTCGCGCTGATCGACGCCGACATGCGCAAGATCGAGAAGCGAAGTGGTTTCAAGACCTTGGCGCTCGATCTTTCCAACATCGAGAAGATGGATACCGCCGGCGCCTGGCTGATCGACCGGCTGGTCAGTACCTTCGAGAAGAAGGGCGTCAAGATCAGCATGCAAGGCCAGAGCGAGATTGCCAACATCCTGCTCGATGCGGTGGGCGAGGCCGTCCGGCGCGAACCCGAATCCGGTCCGGCGCGGCCACCCAACATCATCATTCGCGCGCTGGAGGCGGTCGGCCGGCGCGTCTACGAGATGCGCGACGACTTCCTCGCCTCGATGAACATCCTCGGCGCCACCATCCGCGGCGCGCAGATGAAGCTCGGCCGTGGCCATGCCGTCAACCCGGCGGCGATCTTCAACCAGATCGACCGCATGGGCGTCGGCGCCATTCCGGTGGTGGTGCTGATGTCGGCGATCGTCGGCGCCATCGTTGCCCAGCAGGGTGCCTATCAGCTCAGCTATTTCGGCGCCGATATCTTCGTCGTCGACCTGGTCGGCGTGCTGATCCTTCGCGAGCTCGGCGTGCTGATGACGGCGATCATGATCGCCGGCCGCTCCGGCAGCGCGATCACTGCCGAGATCGGCTCGATGAAGATGCGCGAGGAAGTCGACGCGCTGAAGGTCATCGGCCTCAACCCGATCGGCGTGCTGGTCTTTCCCCGCCTCGTGGCGCTGGTCATCGCCTTGCCGTGCCTCACCATCATTGCCAATTTCGCGGCACTCGGTGGCGGCATCGTCGCGGCATGGCTGTACTCCGATATCGCGCCTGCTGCCTTCATCGACCGGCTGCGCGTCGCCATCGATCTCAGCACCATTTTCGCCGGCTTGATCAAGGCGCCGTTCATGGCCATGATCATCGGCACGATTGCCTCGGTCGAAGGCATGAAGGTCGGCGGCAGCGCCGAATCGCTCGGCCAGCACGTGACCGCCTCGGTGGTTAAGTCGATCTTCGTCGTCATCATCCTCGACGGGCTTTTCGCCATCTTCTACGCAGCGATCGAGTTCTGAGATGGCGCTGCTGAGCAGAAAAAAAGCGGTCGCGATCGCGGACGAAACGGGCGAGGGCGACATTGTGCTCTCTGCGCACAACATCACAGTCTCGTTCGCCGACAAGCTCATACTCGACAAGCTGTCGCTCGATATCCGGCGCGGCGAGATCCTTGGCTTTGTCGGTGCCTCGGGCGCCGGCAAATCCGTTCTGCTGCGCACCATTCTTGGGCTGACGCGCAAACAGTCGGGCACGATCAAGCTGTTCGGCGTCGATGTCGAGAAAGCGAGCGACGTGGAGCGTTTGCGCGTCGACATGCGGCTTGGCGTGCTGTTTCAGCACGGCGCCCTTTTTTCGGCACTGACAGTGCTGGAAAACGTCCAGGTGCCGATGCGCGAATATCTCGACCTGCCGCGAAAGCTGATGGACGAACTGGCGATGCTCAAGGTCGAGCTGGTCGGGCTGCCGCCGGACGCGGCGCAGAAATTTCCGTCCGAACTTTCCGGAGGCATGATCAAGCGGGCGGCGCTGGCACGTGCGCTGGCCCTCGACCCCGACATCGTCTTCCTTGACGAGCCGACATCCGGCCTCGATCCGATCAGCGCGGCGGAGTTCGACGAACTGGTCGTCAAGCTGCGCGATACGATGGATCTGACCGTTTATATGGTGACGCACGATCTCGACACGCTTTTCACCGCTTGCGATCGCGTGGCCGTGCTCGGCAAGAAGAGAGTGCTGGTCGAAGGCACCATTGACGACATGCTGAAGAGCGAGGAGCCGTGGGTAAAATCCTATTTCCGCGGAAAACGCGCCCGGCAACTTGATCTTGAGGCGCGCGCATAGCCATAAGTGGGACAATGGAAACCAGAGCCAACTACGTTATTGTCGGCATTTTCACGCTGGCCGCGATCCTGGCGGCGTTTGCCTTCGTCTACTGGACGGCGGCGATCGGCGACAAGGGCGAGACCACGTTGCTGCGCGTGCGTATTCCGGGCTCGGCTTCCGGGCTTGGCCGAGGCAGCTTCGTGCTGTTCAACGGCGTCAAGGTCGGTGATGTCAGGCGCGTCTATATCGATGTCGACAATCCGACCGTCGCCATCGCCGACACCGAGATCGATCGCCTGACACCGATCACCAAGTCGACGCAGGCCGATATCGGCCTCGCCGGCCTCACCGGACAGGCCAATATCGAACTCAAGGGCGCTGACCCCAAGGAAGTAAAGCTCCTCGACCAGGCCGAGAAGGAAGGCAAGGTCGCCGAGATCGTCGCCAACCCATCGGCGGTGACCAACCTGCTGCAGACGGCACAGAACATCTTCTCCCGCGCCGACAAGGTGCTTTCTGAGCTTGAAGGCTTCACCAAGGATGTGCGCGGGCCGCTGACGCAAACCGTCAAGAACGCGCAGACCTTCTCCGATGCGCTGGCCAAGAATTCGGACGGCATCGACAAGTTCCTGTCCAGCGTCAGTGCGCTCTCCGACGAGCTGAAAGGCGTTTCCGGCAAGCTCGACGGCACGCTGAAAGCAGCCGAAGGCCTGCTGAATGCCGTCGACAAAGACAAGATCAAGAGCATCGTCGCCAACGTCGATACGGCAACCGCGAATCTCAAGGAAACGTCGACGCAGCTCGACGGCGTGATCAAGAATGTCGACACCGCGGTCGGGTCCGTCAACGATTTCGCCAAGAAGACGCAAGGCACGCTGGCCAAGGTCGACGGCGTGCTCGATGGCATCGATCCGGCGCAGGTGCGCTCCGCACTGGCCAACATCCAGAAAGCCAGCGAAAACGCCGACAAGGCCGCCGCCGACATCGCTAAGGTGACCGACAAGTTCGCCAACCGGGCCGACGACATCGACCAGACGATCAAGGATGCCAAACAACTCGCGCAGCGGCTCAACGATGCCTCGGTGCGTGTCGACGGCATCCTCGCCAAGGTCGACACCTTGCTCGGATCGGGGCAGGCCGACGGCGTGATGGCCGACGCCAGGGATACTCTGAAGTCGTTCAAGCAGGTTGCCGACACTTTGAATTCCCGCCTGGGCGTCATTACCGACAATCTGGCGCGCTTTTCGGGCCAGGGGCTTTCGAATGTCGAGGCGCTGGTGCAGGACAGCCGCCGTTCGATCAGTCGCATCGAGGAAGCCGTAACGGATCTCAGCCGCAATCCGCAGCGCATCCTTTCGGGTGGCGATGGCGAGGTCCGGCAATTCGATGGCAGGGCGCGGCGTTGACTTCGGCTTCGGCACGCCCCAAGAACATGAGCCAAGAAAGCGGGTTGATCTTACGATCCGGGGACAACGGTGATCGCGCGTGAAGTCTGTGTGGGTGAGAACGGGCGGATTGACATCGGCTGCGGCACTGCTTGCCTTGACGCTGGCAGGCTGCGCTGTGTTGGGCGGCAAGCCCGCGCCGCTCGATACGTTCGAGCTGTCGGCGCCTTCGGTCGACGCACATGGCCACAGCCGCCGACAAATCCTGATCGCGCAGCCGTCGGCTCTCAAGGCGCTGGACAGCCAGAACATCGTCATCAAGCCCTCGGATCGCTCGATCCAGTATCTCAAGGGTGCGCAATGGGCCGACCGGCTGCCGCTGATCGTGCAGGCGCGGCTGGCCGAGACCTTCCAGCGTTCCGGCAGCTTTGCCGGCGTCGGCAAGCCGGGCGAGGGCCTGGCGATCGACTACCAGGTAATTGTCGAGGTCCGGTCTTTCGAAGTCCGCGTCGACGGCGGCGAGCACGCCGAGGTCGACCTGTTCGTGCGGATATTGAACGACCGCAATGGCGAGGTGCGTGCCTCCAAGAGCTTCACCGCATCGGCGCCCGTTTCAGGCAGCGGCAATCCTGCCTATGTCAGGGCGCTCGACAGCGCGTTTGGAGATACCGCCAAGCAGATCGTGCGTTGGACGGATTCTGTGATCTGAAGTGGGTCAAATGGCGATGATCCGGTCAGCCGAAACGGTTCAGCCGACGTATTCGACAAGGGTGTGATCTTCATCGGCGAGTTCGTCCTCGATGATTGAGGCTATCGTTTCCCAATCACCTCCAGCCAGCCCTGCGCCAATTTTCGGGTAACCGATCCTCTTGCCTTTGAATTTGGCTTTGACGAACTGCATGACTTTCCGGATTGCTTCGTAGTCTGCCTTCAGGCCTGTTCCCTGCCAATGGAACTGCGTGTAGCCATTAATGACATGGAACGTGCCGCCCTCTCGCCTGATCTCAGCAACGGATAGGCTTCCCAGCTTGGCTGGGTCGCCCTTCTGTATTGCGCAGTCCGCGGCCTCAGCCTCGGGAAACGCTGCTTTATCGAATGAGCAATTCCCTTGCCCATTTTGCACTGGCAGTTGCATCCGTGCACGATGGCTTCGAACCTTCCGTCGAGTGCAAGCTGAAGCAGATCACCACGAATTGTCTGCATTGCCACGAAATCCCGACCTCAATCCACAGCGCTGGCATCCAACCAAATCGCGAGATTGGCGACATTCCAAACGATCTTTTCAGGATTGGCTTCAAACAGAAAGGGCAGGTCGCCCTTTCTGTTTTGCTGTCCCGCCCCTAATGCAGGCGACCGCTGGCGTGGGCCAGCATGGTGTAGACCTTGCCGGTGTCCGATGTCAGGTACGTCTGCGCCATGATGTTGTCGCGGTCGCTGCGCGAGACATCCTTGAGCAGCTTCTCGAAATCGTCGCAGTAGCGGTCAACGGCGGTGCGGAACTCGGCCTCCGCCTGATACTTGCGACGGATCTCGTCGAACGTCTGCTGGCCCTTCAGCGTGTAGAGCCGCCGCGTGAACACGTCACGCTCGCCACGCCGGTAGCGGTTCCACAGTTCAATCGAAGCATCGTGGTCGATGGCCCGCGCGATGTCGACGGAGAGCGAGTTCAGCGATTCCACGACATGCAGCGGTGAGCGCTGGGCAGGAGCCGCACGCGGTGCTTCCGCGGGCGTTGCCGGCCTGGCGTCCTCTTCGCGCGATGCCCCGGTCAGGAGATCGCGCACCCAGCCGCCCTGTGGTGTACGGGCGCCGGCTTCAACACGCGGGCGCGGTGCCGCCTCGGCCGGACGCTCCAGGTCGAGCGTGCCGCGCAGTGGAGCGCCGCCCAACGGCGCCTGGGGTGTGCGCAGCTCCGGCTGCTGTGCCGGTGGTGCACGCCGTGGTGGCTCGGCGGGGCGTGCGGCCGGCGCTTGCGGTGCCGGGCGAAGATTGCGTTGCTCGGCGGCATCGCCGCCGCCGCGACCGGACTTCGCAACGATCTCCGAAAGCTCTTTCAAGGCGTTGATCTGCTCGGAAACGGCGCGGCGGATGGCCGAGGTCGATTCCTTTGCCTCTTCCGGCATCTCGATGACGCCCTTCTTGAGCTCGGCGCGGGTCAGGTCGAGTTCGCTCTTGATCGAGCCCGCGGTGCGCCGTATCTCCTCGGTCGCATCGGCGAAGCGCTTGGTTGCCGAATCGACGACATCGGTGATGGCGTTGCGGATCTTGTCGGCCGACTCCATCGTCTTGCCCTCGGCGTTCTGCAGCGTCTGGCCGACGAGATTCTCGAACGAGCGCATGACCCTTTCGAGATCTTCCGACTTCTTGACCAGGCCGACGGCGAGATCCTCGAGCGACGACTGCCTTTCGAGCGTGTGCTCGAGGTTGCTCTGGGCCGAGCTCAGCAGGTCCGAGGCGCTGGCCAGCAAGCGGCTGTGTTCGTCGAACTTGGTGGCGATCGAAGCGACCTCGCGCAAGGTCGCCGACGAAAGTTCTGTCAGCCTTGTCGTGTTCGAATCGACCAGCCGCGCCGAGCTGGCGAAGGTCTGCGCGGCTTTCTCCGTGGTGGCGGCGAAGCTTTGCGTGCTGCCGCTCAGGCGTTCGTCGACCTGGCCGAGATTGACCGCGGCCTGCTCGATCAACTGACCGAGCTGCGAGCTGGAGTTGGTCATGCGGCCAATGAGGTCGGCGACACTGTCGGACAGCGACGAGCGGGCGCCTTCGACCGCCGACAGCGTTTCGGCGGTGCGGCTGGCGAGCGCGTTGACCAGTGCTGCATTCTCACTGCGCAGCTTCTCGGTGGCGCGTTCGGTGACCTCTTCCATGCTCTTTTGCAGTTCCGAGCCGCCCTGGGCGAAGCGCTCGACGAGCGGCCGCGCGGTTTCGTCGAGGATTTTCGACATTTCGGCCGAACGTGCCGCGAGCATGGTGTTGAGCTCGCGTGTGTTGGCGCCGATCGTTTTGGCGGCATCATTGGTGCTCTGGCCGATATGCTGGCCAACCGCGGTGAAGGTCTCGGCGATCACATTGGCGCGCGAGACCAGTTGCGCCTCGGCATTCGCCACCTGCTCGTTGAGCTTCTGGCCCATCGTCTCGGCCGTGTAGGCGAGGCGGTTCTCGACGCCCGAGACCTGCTCTTCGACTCGGGCGGCCGCGGCCGCCGCGCTCGATGCGAGCCGCTCGTCGGCGCCGGCGAGCGCCTGTTCGATTTCGCGGGCATGCACGGCCATTTCCTGACCGGTCTGCCTTGCACGTTCGGCGACCTTCTGCTCGGTGTCGGCAAAGGCGCCGACGATGGTCGCGGCATGCTCGCCGATCGTCGACGAGCTGTTGGCGATTCGTGACACCAGACGCTGATCGGCGTCGTCGAAGATGCGGCCGATTTCGGAGGCACGGCTCGACAGCGCTTCCGAACCTTCGGCGATGCGCGAGACCAATTGCTGGTCGGCGGCATCGAAGATACGGCCGAGATCCGATGCGCGTGCGGCAAGCGCCTCGGCCGATTCGCCGATACGCACACCGAGCCGCTGATCGGCGCCTTCGAAGTTGCGCAGGATGTCGCCGGCGCGGGCAGCCAGCGACTGTGCGGTTTCGACGGCGCGAGCGACCAATTTCTGGTCTGCCGCATCGAACGCGCCGGCAATCTCGCTTGCACGGGCGACCAGATGGTTGGCGGTGTCCTGGGCCCGGGCGGTAAGCTGATCGGCGGTCTCCTGGGCGCGGGCGGCGATCTTCTGGTCCGCCATGTCGAAGGTCCCGGCGATCTCGCTTGCACGAGCGGCCAGCTGGTCAGCGGTTTCATGGGCGCGGGCCAGCAGCGAGCTGGACGTGTCATCCGCGCGGGCAAGCAAGGCGTTCGACGTGTCTTCCGCACGGGCGTTGAGGCGACGATCTGCTTCCTCGAAGGTGCGGGCGATGTCTTCGGCCCTCGCCAGCAGGGCGGCCGAGGTCTGCTCGGCGCGCTCGGCGATCTTGCGGTCGGCATCACTGAACGCAGCACCGGCCTGCTCATGCAGCGAGCTGGTGACTTCGAGGACCTTTTCGCGCAACGCGCCGGCAACGAAGACCGCACTCTTCTCGAGCACGGCTCGGACATTGTCGACGCCTGTCGAGAGCGCACGCTCCATGGTGCCGGCGCGCTCTTCGATGACGCCGGTCTGGCGGCTGAACGCCTGCTCGATCTTTTCGACATCGGCAGCGATCGCCGCGGAGATATCGGTGCTCCTGGCGGCGATCTGGTCGATATGGCCCGACAGCGAGCGGTCGACGTCCTGGCGGGATTCGGCGAGTTTGCCGAGATCGTCTTCCAGCGCGCGGGCCAGCATGTTGCGGCCTTCCGACAGCTTGCCGACATGTCCGGTGATGATGTCGTCGATATCGCCGCGGCTTGCGGAAAGCTTCTGCAGGTCGGCTTCCAGCGCACGCTTGAGGATATCGCGGCCTTCGGCGAGCTTCTCGACCTGGCCGGCGACCAGACCGTCGATGCTGGAGCGACTTTCCGCCAGCTTGGCGAGATCGTCTTCGAGCGCCTTCGACAGGGTCGAGCGCTCCCCGACAAGTCTGTCCGCGTGGCTGTTGACCAGGCCGCTGACGTTTTCGAGATCAGCCTCGAGTGCCCGGGCGAATTGTGCCCGGTCATCGACCAGTTTCTGCGAATGGTCGGCAACGGTGCCCTTGATCGTATTGAGGTCGGCTTCCAGCGCGCGGCGCAGGATATCGCGGCCTTGCGACAACTTCTCGACTTGACCGGCAACCAGCCCGTCGATGCTGGAACGGCTTTCGGCCAGCTTGGCGAGATCGTCTTCGAGCGCCTTCGACAGGGTCGAGCGCTCCCCGACAAGCCTGTCCGCATGGCTGTTGACCAGGCCGTTGACGTTTTCGAGGTCAGCCTCGAGTGCCTTCGACAACGTCGAACGATCCTGGACGAGCCTATCGGAATGGCTGTTGACCAGGCCGTTGACGCTTTCGAGATCAGCCTCGAGTGCCCGGGCGAACTGTGCCCGGTCATCGACCAGTTTCTGCGACTGGTCGGCAACGGTGCTCTGGATCGCATTGAGATCGGCCTCCAGCGCACGCCGCAGGATGTTGCGGCCTTCCGACAACTTCTCGACCTGACCGGCGACCAGCCCGTCTATGCTGGAGCGGCTCTCCGCCAGCTTGGCGAGGTCATCTTCAAGCGCCTTCGACAAGGTCGAACGATCCTGAACGAGCTTGTTCATGTGGTCGGCGATGACGCTGTTCACATTCTGCAGGTCGGCTTCCAGCACCCGCGAAAGCTGCCCGCGATCCTCGGCGAGCCTTTCCGACTGGCTGGCAATGACGCCCTTGATCGTGTTCAGATCGGATTCCAGCGCCCGCTTGAGAATGTCGCGGCCTTCGGCGAGCTTCTCGACCTGGCCGGCAACCAGGCCATCGATGCTCGATCTGCTTTCGGCCAACTTGGCAAGGTCGGCCTCGAGCGTCTGCGACAGCAGGCTGCGATCCTCGACCAGCCGTCCCGCATGGCTGTCGATCAGGCCGCGTATGCTGGACAGATCGTTGTCGAGCGACTGGGAAAGCTGCGTGCGGTCGTCCGCCAGCTTGGCGGAATGGGCTTCGATCAGGCTCTTGATGCCGCTGATGTCGTTTTCCAGTGCCTTGGCGAGCACGGCGCGACCCTCGGCGATCTTCTCGACCTGGCCGGCGACGAGACCGTCGATGCTGGCGCGGCTGTCGGACAATTTGCCGAGATCGGCTTCCAACGCGCGCGACAGGATGCTGCGGCCCTCGGCCAGCTTGCCGACGTGTCCAGCAACCATTTCATCAATGATTGTACGAGCTTGTACCAGTTTCCCGGAGTCTTCGTTCAAGGCAGCAGAGAGTCTGTTGCGGCCTTCTTCCAGCCTTTCAAGATGGCCGCCGAGCGACGCATCGATGGCCGCCCGCGATTCGTTGACCTTGCGCAGATCCTCCTCGAGGGCGCGCGCGATCAGGCTGCGGCCTTCGGCCAGCTTCTGCACCTGGTTGGTCACCGCGGCATCGATGCTGGCCCGGCCTTCGTCGAACTTCGCCAGGTCGGCCTGCATGGCCTCGGCCATGCGATCGCGGCTTTCCGAAAGCTTGCGGCTGTGGTTTTCGACGGCTTCCTCGATTCCTGCGCGGGCGTCGGCAAGCCGCTGAATGTCGCTATCGAACGAACGCGATACGACATGACGCGCGGCTTCCATACGGCCGGCGAAGTCGCTGGCGCGGGCTTCGAGCATGGAGGAGGTCGAGGTGACGATGTCGGCCATATCGGCGCCGATCTGGGTCTTGCCCTGATCGATCATCGCCGACAGCGTGTCCTTGCTCTCGGCAAAGGTGTGCGCGATTTCGCGGGCACGCTCGACCAGCGTCTCGTTGATCTGGCGGGCGCGGGCCTCAAGCGCCGCGTTGAGCTTCTGCGTTCCGGTGTCCAGCGCCTCGGCGCGGGTCTGGAACTCGCTGATCAGCGCCTGGCCGCGTTCTGCGAGCGTCCGCTCGATGCCGTTGAGGCTGGCCTCGAATTCGGAATTGAGGGTGCGCGCGGCACCGCCGAGCAGAGACACCATGCCGGTGGTGCGATCGTCGAGGAGATCAGTCAACGACCGTGTCAGGCCGTCGGTGGTGTCGGTCAGTTTGGCTATGCGGGTGTCGAGAAGGCTGGCGAAGGCCTCGCCCGAGGTCGACAGCTTGTCGGTGATCGTATCGAGCCGGCCTTCCACCGAATCGAAGATCGACAACGAGCTTTCATTGATGCGGTCGATGAGCGTGTCGCCGGAATTGGTGATCGTCATCGAGAGTTTGGTAGACGCATTGAGGATGCTGTCGCGGATGATGTCGGAGGCGGCGCCGATCTCGTCCTTCAGCGTCTCATGCGCGCCGGTGATCGAGGCGCGGACGCGCTCGGCATGGCTGACGACGGCTTCACGCTCGCTGCCGAGCCCGTCGACCAGCGAACGGATGCGGGACTCATTCTCCGAATAGGAGCGCTCGATCTGGTTGACTTCGCTGTGGACCAGCGTTTCCAGTTCGACGGCGCGGGCAAGCGTGCGCTCGATGCCTTCGCCCATGGCGGCCACCTCGCGACGAACGGCCTGGCCGATCATCATGACGCGATCCTGGGCAAGGTTTTCCGGCTCGGTCAGGCGGAAGGCCACTTCGGTCATCGACTGGGCGGCAATGCGCATTTCCTGGGCGCGGCGGATCATCGCCGCGAAGGCCCAGAACAGGATGACGGGCACAATCGCCGCAACCGCCAGACCGATCAGTTCGGGACGGGCAAGAAACTGGTCGAGCGTGCGGATTCTCCAGATGCTCGGTCCGAATAGGAGGTTGGCCAGACCGCCTGCACCGGCGAACCAGGCGAGCGAGACGAAGGCGACGACCCAGTAAATGGTGTTCGAGGCACGCCTGTTGAGGCTGTGCAGAAGCGTCTTGTAGTCCTTCTGGCGATCGTCGTTGGCCGGCGCGAAACCGGCGGGCTGGGCACCATTGCGTGTTTCGACGGGGCGCAACTCGGCGGGCTTGGGCTGGGGCGCGGGTTTCGCGGCCTCACTGCGCGCGGTCTGGCTCTGATTGACTGCTGGCGCCGGCCTGTCGTTGCGTCCCTCGCGCGCCAGTTCGTCGGCAGCCTGCGATATCTGCGCTTCCAGATCTTCCATCGAAGCCGCGATGTCGAGGTCGCCGTCGCTGGCATCGCTGCTGAGGTCTAGATCAAGCGCCTTTTCCAGTTCCCTGGCTACATCGTTGTCGAGAGTTCTCGTCGTCGTTGTTTTCTTTGCCATGCCTTCTACCCTGTACTAGCTGCCGCGGGCTTATGATTATGTTTTTATCGTACCCCGCGCAGGAGGCTGAAAATGGACCCCTCGTATCGTAATGACACAGGGGGGTAAAGAAAACATGCATTCCGCCAGATACGTAAAACTTTAAATATAAGGTTAACGGAGACGTGATTTCGGCGCCGCTTTCGCAACATTATTCCAGGCCACTCATTAACCCGTTGTCCACTGGAATCGCCTAGTTTTTCGGGCGATCGAAGAAACGGAGTTCGAGTTCATGCGTGGCGAAAGCGGCATTGCCTTCTCAATGCCCGGGGGCGACGTATCCGGACCTAGGCGGTCACGGCCGGTCGATTTGGCACACCTTGCCCGCCAGACCATGGGCGACCGCAGCCTCGAGCAAGAGGTGCTGGCGCTGTTTGTACAACAGGCCCTGTCGGTGCGCGAGAAAATAGTCGATGCCGACATCAAGGACCGGCTTCTGCTGGCGCATGGGCTCAAGGGTTCGGCACGCGGTGTCGGTGCCTTTGCCATCGCCGATTGCGCCACCGAGATCGAGCACCGGCCGGAAGACAACCAGACGCTCGGTCGGCTTGGCGCGCTGATCGACGAAGTGCGCGATTTCATCGCCGCCATCAGTCGCTGAACCCGGTTTGCGGAAAAACGTCACCGAGCGGCGCTTTCGCGCGCAGTTGACTTGTCAGCCGGAGTGATTATCTCGGCTGAGACTCCCTTCAGGTGACAAATGACAAAGCTGACTTTCATCGCCCATGACGGCACACAATTCGACATGGACGCCGAAAACGGCTCGACGGTCATGGAGAACGCGATCCGCAACGCGGTGCCGGGGATCGAGGCGGAATGCGGCGGCGCCTGCGCCTGCGCGACCTGCCATGTCTATGTCGACGAGGCATGGACGGCGCAAGTCGGCGAGCCGGAAGCGATGGAAGAGGATATGCTGGACTTCGCCTACGACGTTCAGCCGAACTCGCGGCTGTCGTGCCAGATCAAGGTGCGCGACGCGCTTGACGGTCTGGTCGTGCGGGTGCCGGCCCGCCAGGGCTGAGACACCGATTTTTGCCGGCAGCTGCTTGGCAGCGGCGGATTGCTCATGCAGTGTCGCTCGGGTTCCGCAGCGAGGCACACCGCATGACCGACATCACCAAGACAGACGTCCTCATTGTCGGGGCAGGGCCGGTCGGCCTGTTTGCCGTGTTCGAACTCGGTCTGTTCGACATGAAGTGCCACCTGATCGACATCCTCGACCGGCCGGGCGGCCAATGCGCGGAACTCTATCCGGAAAAGCCGATCTACGACATTCCAGGATGGCCTTCGATCTCGGCGCAGGGACTGGTCGACAAACTGCTCGAGCAGATCGCGCCGTTCAAGCCTGACTTCACGTACAACCGCATGGTTTCGAGCCTGGAAAAGCTGGAGGACGGCAGCTTTCGTGTCACCACCGACGAGAATGAGGTGTTCGAGGCCAAGGTCGTGGTGATTGCCGCCGGCGGCGGTTCCTTCCAGCCCAAGCGGCCGCCGATCCCGGGCATCGAACCCTATGAAGGCAAGAGCGTCTTCTATTCGGTACGCAGGATGGAAGATTTTCGCGGCCACGACCTTGTCATTGTCGGCGGCGGCGATTCGGCGCTCGACTGGACGCTCAACCTGCAGCCGGTGGCCAAGAGCGTGACGCTGGTGCACCGGCGGCCCGAATTCCGCGCCGCACCCGACAGCGTCAACAAAATGTATGCCATGCAGGAGATGAAGCAGCTGGATTTCCAGGTCGGGCAAGTGACCGGACTGACCGGCGCCGACGGCCAGCTCTCATCGGCTGTTATCAAGGGACCTGACGGCGATGTCGAAGTGCCTTGCACGCGCATGCTGCCGTTCTTCGGCCTGACCATGAAGCTCGGGCCGATCGCGGAGTGGGGGCTCAATCTCCACGAGAATCTCATTCCGGTCGATACCGAGAAGTTCCAGACATCGGTGCCCGGCATCTTCGCGGTCGGTGACATCAACTGGTATCCCGGCAAGCTGAAGCTGATCCTGTCGGGCTTCCACGAGGTGGCGCTGATGGCGCAGGCAGCCAAGCGCACCATCAGCCCCGGCGAGCGCATCGTGTTCCAGTACACGACCTCGTCGACCAGCCTGCAGAAGAAGCTCGGCGTCGTCGACTGAGCCGCTATTCCGCCATGACCGGCGTATGCTCTGCCTGGCCGCGAAGCGGTTTCTCCGGCATCAGGCCGAGGGTGATCAGCGCCATCAGCAGCGTCGCCGCGGCGACAAGGAAGATCATCACGAAGGGCGCGGCTGATATAACCTGTCCGACGGCCAGCGTGCCTTCACCGGCAAGCGGCAGGCCGTAGCCGAGGGCGACAGCGCCGAGCATCGCGACGCCGAGCGCGCTGCCCAGCGAACGCAGGAAGGTGAGCACGCCGGTCACGACGCCGAGGTGCGGACGGTCGACGGCATTCTGGACCGATACGGTGGTGACCGGGAAGGTGGTTCCGCTGCCCAGGCCGATGCAGATCGTCAGGATCTCGACAACCAGCAGCGAAGCGTGTCCGGCGACCAGGGCGAGCAGGCCGAGGCATAGGATGGAAAAGAGCACACCCACCATCGCGATCCGCTTGTAGTGGACGAAGCGTGGTATTGCCCGTCCACTGAACGTGGCGCCGGCCACGGTACCAAGCAGCAGGCCCAGCATTGCCAGGCCCGACTCGCTGACCGAGAGGCCGACGATCGACTGCAGATAGACAGGCAGATAGACCGCCAGGCCTATGTTGGCGGCCTGCAGGAGGAACATCGACGAGGTGCCGGCGAGCACGATCGGATTGCTCAGCACTTCAAGTGAGATGAGCGGTTCAGCCGCGCGCAGCAGACGCAGTGCGAAAGCAACCCAGAACACCCCCGACGCAGCCAGCAGCCCGACAATTTCGCCCGACAGCCATGGATATTCGCTGCCGCCCCAGTTCAACGCCAGCAGCAGCAATGCCGTGGCCACGACAAGCAGCAGCGCCCCCAGCCCGTCGATGCGATGCCGCTTTGCGGCGATCGGCAGCTTCTTGAGCGGTTTGTTGATGATCGCCATGGCCAGCAGGCCGAGCGGGATGTTGATCCAGAAAATCAGCGACCAGTGCAGATGTTCAGCGAAAGTGCCGCCGAGCAGCGGCCCGGCGATGCTGGCGACCGCCCAGGTGCCGGAGATCCAGGCGGCGTAGCGCGCCCGCTCGCGTGGCGGAACGAGATCGCCGATGACGGTCTGCGTCAAGGTGAACAGGCCGCCGCCGCCAGCGCCCTGGATCGCCCGTCCGACAACCAGCACAAACATGTTGGGGGCCATGGCGCTGACCAGCGATCCCAGGAGAAAGATCAGGATCGCCGCATAAACGGTCGGCCGGCGGCCATAGACGTCGGAAATCTTGCCATAGAGCGGCGCCATGGCGGTCGCGGTCAGGAGATAACCGGTGACGATCCATGGCAGGTATTGCGCATGGCCGAGCGCATGCCCGATGGTCGGCATGGCAGGCGCCACGATGGTCTGATCGAGGGCCGCCAGCAGCATTGACAGGAGCACGCCGGCGATGATGGCGTTCTTTTCGGTTTCGCTCAGTGGCACGCCGGCTTCCACCATCGTTGGCTTGTCGACAGCCTGATCCATGATCGTTCATCCGTAAGCTTGCGATTGACCGACACTGTCCGGCCGTTCCGGTCTCTTTGACCGTTTTGATCGCATTGGCGTTTTGAAGCCCGCGCCTGGCGAGCCCTGCTATATGTCGTTCCGTAATAGGCCGATTTCGACAGGCGCCCGAAAGTTTTTCGAGGCTGGCACTACGCTTCGGTGGATTTGGCTTTCGCCGGCGCCGCGGGTTTTCGAGTCAGGCCGGTGGCAGCTGACCCCTCTCGATGCGTTCGATGCGATAGCGCAGCAGCCTCAGGATTCGGCTTTCGAAATTGACGCTTTCGACACGGTCGAACTGCAGCTGCGCACGGTCATGCCTGGCCAGAACTGCCGCGGTGATTTCGGCGGCCTCGGCCTTGGCAGCGTCGCAATTCCTTTGCGGGTAGGTGGCTTTCAGGTCCTCTTCGAGTTCCCGGCCATGGTTCTTGGCAATCTCGACATGGCGCTCTTCATGGCGTCTGATGTCGGCGGCCAGCGTGTCCCAGAACAGCCTGACATCGGCATCGGCCTTGCGCGGGCGGCGCCATTCGGGAAGGATCACCTTCACCTTGACGGTCACAACCGCGTCGGCGATCCGGCAGGAGTTCGAAGTCTTGGCATAGCTGATGCGGGTGGTGAAGGCCATCTGGGTGGCGCCCGGGTGCCGCGTGCCCGTGCTTTTCACCTCCGGCCCGCGTTTGGAGAGTTGTGCCTCGATGTCGTCGAGGGTGCTGCCGCCAATGGCGAAATAGCTGTACGTCTTGACGAGATTGGCCGCACCGGCCGGACCGGCAGTGGCGGCAAGCAGCAGCGCGCAGAGCAGGGATGGTTTCACGCCAAGCATGGATCGGTTCATCATGTTGCCTCTTCGACCACCTTGCTTTACGGCCGTTGCCAGCGCAACGGAATTGATCCGCAGCGGATCACACATCGTTGATGAGCCTCTTGGTTGATGAGCCCATGGTTGCTGAGCAAATGACGGCTAGGCGATGGCAGTTGGCGCATGGATGCCATCTCGACCTTGGCGGCAAAGCCGTGGTCGTCGGCATCCTCAATGTCACCCCCGACAGCTTTTCCGACGGCGGACTGTTCGACGCCCCCGAACAGGCGTTGGCCCAGGCACGGCGCATGATGGGGGAAGGGGCACTGGTCGTCGATGTCGGCGGGGAATCGACCCGCCCGGGCGCCGCCGCGATATCGGCGAGCGACGAACAGGCCCGCATCCTGCCGGTGATCGAAGCGCTGGCGAGCGCCGGCGGGGTGCTGATTTCGGTCGATACCTACCGCGCCGACACCGCCCGGCTCGCGGTCGCCGCCGGCGCACACATCGTCAACGATGTCTGGGGGTTGCAGCGCGAGCCCGACATTGCCCGCGTCGCCGCCGACACCGGCGCCGGGCTTGTCATCATGCATACCGGGCGGGGCCGCGAGAAGCTGCCGGACGTGATTGCCGATCAGTTGGCGTTCCTGCGAAAATCGCTGGAAATCGCCCGCCAGCATGGCATCGCCGACGACCATATCGTGCTCGATCCCGGATTCGGCTTCGCCAAGGAGACGGCGGAGGAAAATCTCGATCTGATGGCGCGCTTTTCCGAGCTCAGTGCACTTGGCTTGCCGCTGATGGCCGGTACCTCGCGCAAGCGCTTCATCGGCACCGTAACCGGCCGCGACGCGGCTGGCAGGGGTGTCGGAACGGCGGCGACCAGCGTCATCCTGCGGCTCAAGGGCGCCGATCTGTTTCGCGTCCATGATGTCGCATTCAACGTGGACGCGCTGGCGCTCGCAGATGCTATGTTGGCGCGTCAAAGCGACCAGGCGAGAAACTGAGCGATGTATGTCATCCGCATGAAGAATTGCGCGTTCTTTGCCCGGCACGGCGTGCTGGACGAGGAGGAAAGGCTCGGCCAGCGCTTCTATGTCGATGCCGCTCTCACCGTCGATCCCGGCCGGGCGCTTGTCGATGATTCCATCGAGGACACGGTCAACTACGGTATCGCTTTCACGGAGATCGAAAAGATCATCACAGGACAGCGCCGCTTTCTGATCGAATCCCTGGCACTCGAGGTCGCCCGTGCACTGACAGCGCGTTTTCCGCAGATCAAAAAAGCCGAGATCACGGTGCGCAAGCCAAACGCTCCGGTCCCCGGTGTGATCGATTACGTCGAGGTGACCGTTGTCTGGCCCGAATAGCACGGTCTATCTCAGCCTTGGCGGCAATCTTGGCGACCCGGCGAAATCGATGGGCGCGGCGCTGCGCATGCTGGATGCCGACACAGATACGCGCGTCACCGGCGTCTCTTCGCTCTATCGCACACCGCCCTGGGGCAAGCTCGATCAGCCGGATTTTCTCAATGCGGCTGCCGAAATTTCCACCGGACTGGTGCCGCGCGCCTTGCTCCACCTCTGTCTGGATGCCGAGCGCAGACTGAAGCGGGTGCGCGAGGAGCGCTGGGGACCGCGGCTGATCGACATCGACATTCTGGTGTTCGGCGACCGCGTCATTCACGAGACCGGACTGGAAGTGCCGCATCCGCGCATGCTGGAGCGCGCCTTCGTGCTGGCGCCGCTGGCGGAGATCGCGCCGGGCCTGGTTGTCGGTGGCCGCAGCGTCGCGGACCGGCTGGTCGCGGTCGACACTTCCGGTATCGAGCGATTGCCGTCCGGCCGGGATTGGTGGCTGGTCTGATGCCCGGGCGGGGCGACAGCAGGACCTTCTAACCGGAGAAGCCGCCGCCATCCAGGAACGCCTGCTCCTGGGGTGTGGTCTCGCGGCCAAGCATACTGTTTCGGTGCGGAAAACGGCCAAAATTCCGGATGATGTCGCGGTGCTCGAGCGCATATTTCAGGTTGAACTCGGCTTTGGCCTTGTGCAGCTCGACCGATACCTCCTGGTCGACAAGGTTTTCCGAATGCTCGAACGGTAAATACAGGAACACGCGGACTTCAGGCTCCAGTGCCAGATCATGGCCGGCCGCGACGGCCTTTTGAGCAAAATGCTTCGCCAGCGGATCGGTCGCGCACATATGGCCGGTGCCGCGAAAGCAGTTCCGCGGAAACTGGTCGAGCAGGATCATCAGCGCCAGCGAGCCTTCGGCGTGTGCCGACCAGTCGTCGCATTCACGCCGCGCCGCGGCATAGTGGAGATCGAGAAAGCGGTTGCGGAAGTCGGCATCGAAAGCCTCGTTCTTCTCGAACCATGCATCTTCGCCGGCGTCGCGCCAGAATTTGGTGACCGACAGGGCTCTGCTATCCAATTCCATTCAAAATTCCTTGTTCAATCCGCGGGTTCGGATTTGTGCAAAACACCGGCCGTCTCTTCATTGAGTGCCTGCCCGGTACGGCGCGGCTGAGTGAGGGGCGTGGGAATGGGCGTGCCGATATTGCCCCTCAGGAAGCGTTGTCCGGCGCGAACACCTTCGGCGAGCTGGGTTTCGAAACGGGCGGTATCGCGGCGCCGCACATCTTCGATCACCTCTGCCACGTCTTCGGGATCGACGCCGAGCGATTCCAGCGCCGAGCCGCCGAAAACCAACGCCGATTCGAAGGTTTCGCGCAGCTGGAAGTCGACGCCGGCACGAATGAGCTGCAGCGCCGTGCCGCGGTCGAAAGCCCGGGCGAGCACAGTGAGCAGTGGAAATTCGGCCTTGATCAGCTGGGCGATGCGAACGGCCACATCCGGCTTGTCGACGCAGATCAGCACGGCGCGCGCGCGGCCAGCCCCGGCCGCATGCAGGATGTCCAGCCGCGTGCCATCGCCATAATAGACCTTGAAGCCGAAATCGGCCGCCGCCTGGATCATTTCGACATCGTTGTCGATGATCGAGACATCGATGCCGCGCAGGAGCAGCGGCTGACTGGCGATCTGGCCGAAGCGGCCGAAGCCGATGATCAGCACGCTGCCGGTCAGGCCATCGGCAATCTCGACCCCGTCGAGCGACTGCTCGTCGCGCGGTGTGAGATACCGCAAGGCGATGATCGCCAGCGGCGTCAGCACCATCGAGATGATGACGATCGCCGTCAGCGTCGCGTTGGCCCGGTTGTCGATGATGCCGACCGCGGCGGCGGCCGAATAAAGGACGAAGGCGAATTCGCCGCCTTGCGCCATGAAGACCGCACGCTCCAACGCTTCGCGATGGCGGGTTTTCAGGACCCGCGCGACGATGTAGATGCCGAGCGCCTTCATCACCATGTAGGCGACGACATAGATGGCAACCAGCCGCCAGTTCGCGACCACCACATGCAGGTCGAGCGACATGCCGACGGCAAGGAAGAACAGGCCGAGCAGGATGCCGCGAAAGGGTTCGATGTCGGCTTCGAGCTGATGCCGGAAGGTCGATTCCGACAGCAGCACGCCGGCCAGGAATGCACCCATCGCCATCGACAGGCCGCTGAGCTGCATGGCGAGCGCCGATCCGAGGACGACCAGAAGGGCGGCAGCCGTCATCACCTCGCGGGCACGGGCATCCGCCAGGATGCGGAAGAACGGATTGAGCAGATAGCGTCCAGCCAGCACCAGTCCGACAATCGCGGCAAGGCCGATGCCTATCTCGGTGAAGCGCTCCGCCAGGCTGGTGTCGGCGCCGCCGGGCGCCAGGAATGCGATCAGGGCCAGCAGCGGCACGATGGCGAGGTCCTCGAGCAGCAGCACCGAGACGATGCGCTGGCCTTTCGGCTCGGCGATTTCGCCGCGTTCCTCCAGAAGCTGCATGACGATCGCCGTCGAGGTCAGCACGAAGCCGGCGCCGGCGACGAAGGATTGCGAGATCGGAAACCCTCCCGCCACGCCAACAGCGGTCAGCAAGACCGCGCAGACGCCGACCTGCAGTGCACCGAGGCCAAATATCTCGCGGCGCAAGCCCCATAGCCGCGACGGCTGCATTTCCAGTCCGATGATGAACAGGAACATCACCACGCCGAGCTCAGCGACATGAAGGATGGCTTCCGATTCGGAAAAGACGCGCAGGCCAAACGGGCCGATCACCACACCAGCGGCCAGATAGCCGAGAATCGAACCGAGGCCCATGCGCTTGAAGATGGGAACGGCGACAACGCCGGCTGCAAGCAGCGCCACCACCTGAACCAGATCGTTGCTCGATGCCTCTACCGCCATGCCGCCATTCCGCTCGTTTGAGGATCGATTCCGATTTCGAAGTCTCTTTGACAAGGGGCGAAGATAGGGGCTTCGGTGGGGATCGAACAGCCCGAATCCGGATCACCGGCGATGTTGCGGGCGCGTTACACAAGTTGACGTTGGGAACGCGTTGCATCTTGCCACAATCGAAGGCTAAGGACGCTCGGCTTCGGCCATTGGAGGGTGAGCGACGATCAAGTCGAGCCCTTTTGAGGAGATGACTGACATGAAGAAGTTTTTGTTTGTTGCCGTCGGCCTGGCGGTGCTAGCCGGTTCGGCGTGCTCGAAGGCGCCCGAGTGCACGGCCGAGATTGCAACCAAGAAAGCGCAGGACATGGCTGCCGCGCTGCAGGAAGCGATCACCAAGGACCCGTCCAAGGCGGCTGACCTGACGGCCAAGGTGCAGGCCGTGACAACCAAATATCAGGGCACCACGACATTGGCCGACGCCTGCAAGGCGTATGACGAGGTGACGGCCGCGATCAAGGGCTAATCGCAGGATCGAAGCGGTTTGAATGAGGCGGCGACCGTTGGGTCGCCGCCTTCTTGCTTTTAGAGATCTATGATTGTTCAGTTTGGCGCGATGGAGCCGACTTCGATGGCATCGACGCGCTTCAGGCTCATGCCGATCACCGGCACCAACTGGTCGTCGACACGCACCGCAATGGTCACCGTCATCGAATTGTCGTCAGGGATGCGGGCCTGCATGACGCCGCGCAGCTGGTTGCGGTTGATGGTGAAGACCACCTTGCGGGCATCGACGACATTGCCGCCGATGATGTCTAGGCCGGAACCGGTCGCGCCGCCCATGAAGCTGCCCTTGTAGCCCTCGCGGCCCTTGCGCTCGATCTTGGCCGACATCTGCTGGGTGAACATGCCGACCCGGCAACCGCCGTCGAGCGTCATGCCTACCTTGCCGTCCGGCGTCGAGCCGGTGAAGCTGCAGTTGAATTTGGTGCCTTTGTACTTGCCGGCGACGATTTCGCCGGGTCCAATCCATTTGCCTTCGGCCGACTGGAAGAACTGCTTGTCCGGCTCCGCGGCGGAAGCCGCTCCGGCAACGCCGACGAGTGCTGTTATCACGATTGCCAGGGGCAAGACGCTGGACAGAATTACACTTTTCATCGACGACACCCGGCAACAAAGAGGCTGTTTGGAACCCGTCTGACCATGAACAAGATTGGTTAATGCTTCGTCACTACGGGACCGCCGCAAAGCAGTCCGGTAACAATTCCGAAGATCCAAAAGCTGCAGCCAGGTTCACTTGCCGGATGGGGTTGTTTCGGCATCTTTCCTGGTTGCAAACGATGTCAGCGCTGAGAGGAAATCGCCCAGTCCCGGACGCTTCGCGGCGCTGAAGGGCAGGGGACGCGTTGTCTCCATCGCCGCGATGCCGATGCGCGCCGTCATCATGCCATTGACGACGCCCTCGCCGAGCTTGGCCGAAAGGCGCGCCGCCAGGCCGTGGCCGACGATCTGCTGGACGAAACTGTCGCCGACGGCGATCGAACCGGTGACCGCCAGATGCGCCAGCACGCTGCGCGCGAGGCGGAAGAAGCCGAGCGTTCCCGGCCGCCCACCATAAAGCTCCGACAGGCGGCGAATGAGGCGTCCGGCCTCGAACACGACATAGGCGACATCGACCAGCGCGCGCGGGCTGACCGCCGTCACCAGCGAGACGCGTTTGGCCGCCTCGAGAATCATCACCTTGGCCCTGGCATCGAGGGGGCCGAGAATTTCGGCTTCGGCCAACCGCACCAGATTGCCGCCATCGATGATTTCGCCGCGCAGTTCGGCCAGCGCGCGGCGACCGGCCGCGGTCTCGGGCTTGGCCGCGACGAAGGCCGACAGCTCGTCGACCACCGATCGTGCCGCCTTGGGATCGTCGCGTGCAATCGCATCGAGCGCTCGCTTCTGCAGCTTTTCGACCTCGGCGAGGCGGGCGATGGCCAGGAACTCGCGGATCAGGATGACCAGAAGCGCCAGCACGGCAATGGCCGCCATGCCGGCGGCCAGCCAGCCCAGCCATTCGGCACGCGCAAAGAGGTCACGTATGAGCTGATCGGTCCACAGGCCGACAGCCAGCGAAACCAGCACACCAAAGGCGCCGAAGAAGATGCTGCCGAGCAGCGACCGCTTTCTGGGGGCGATCGCCGGCGGCGGTTCGGCGGCAACGATGTCAGGCTCGTCGAAGACATCGACTTCCGCCGGGATGACCATCGCGACATCGGTCTTCATCGCACGGGGCTTCCGCTGGGAGTCAACCTGGACCTGGGCACGGCGTGCCTCAGGCGCCTCTTGTTTCGATTCGGCTTCCGGCTCGATACGGAATGCGGCCGGCTTGCGGGGCGCGGTCATGCCAGATGATCTCCAATCAGGAACTGCAAGGCACGGTCGAGCCGGATATGCGGCAGCGACAGCGTGACACCTTCGGCGGTGCGCTCGAGCTTTGGGGGACGGAAACGGACGAAGCGGATTGCCGGATCCCCGGTATCCTGCTTGTGATCGGGCCCCGAAGCATCGAACACCGCATCAATGTTCTCCGGTAAATCACCGGGAAATATGGCAGTTTCCGTTTTGCCGTCAAAAGTTTCGCCGTTGATCTTCTCCCCGGCGATCGGCGTGCCGATGATGACGGGAAGTGTCTCCCGGCCCTGCTTGACAGTGCCTTCGCGCGTCGCGCGCACCGCCGCCATGGCCACCACATCGACATCGGCACCGGTGAAATTCGCGCGGGCCACGGCACGGTCGGCAAGCCGCCGCACAATCGCCTGCAAGCGGTCATGGCTTTCGTGGTGCAGATGGTCGGCCTTGGTCGCGGCAACCAGGATGCGGTCGATGCGCCGTGAAAACAGGTCGGTGAGGAAGCTGCCGCGGCCGGGACGGAAACAACTGAGGATCTCGGTCACCGCGCGCTCTAGGTCGGCCATGGCGCCGGGCCCAGCGTTCAGCGCCTGCATGGCATCGATCAGCACGATCTGGCGATCGAGGCGCGTGATGTGTTCGCGGAAGAACGGTTTGACGACATGCGTCTTGTAGGCCTCGTAACGCCTGTCCATCATGGCGTGCAGCGACCCTAGGCGTGGGCGCCTGTCGCCCAGCCCAGGCAGGGGCGCGAAGGTGAGTGCGGGCGAGCCTTCGAGATCGCCAGGCATCAGGAAGCGGCCGGGCGGCAAGGTCGAAAGCGCCCGCTCGTCGAGCTTGCACGCCTTCAGATAGGCGGCGAAGCTTTCGGCCAGGCGGCGCGCCGTCATCTCGTCTGCATCGGCGTTCGGGTCGATCTCCGCCGACAGCGCCCGCCAAGCCTGCGACAGGTCCTCGCGCACCGGCAAAACGGCCATTTCGAAGGCTTCGCCGGAAAAATCGGCGAAGGATTTGCCAAGCAGCGGCAGGTCGAGCAGCCATTCGCCGGGATAGTCGACGATATCGACCGACAGCTTGCCGGAGGAAAACATGCGGCTCCAGCCGGAGGCCGATTCATATTCGATGGTCAGCCGCAATTCGGAAATGGCGCGCGTCGAATCGGGCCAGGCGCGATCGTTGACCAGTGCGGCGATGTGATCCTCGTACTGGAAGCGCGGCACGGCGTCGTCAGGCTGCTGTTCGAGGAAGGCACGGGCGATGCGCCCGGATTTCTGGGCCTCGAACAGCGGCAGGCGCCCGCCATGGATCAGATTGTGGACAAAGGCCGATATGAACACCGTCTTGCCGGCGCGGGAAAGGCCCGTGACACCCAATCGCAGCGATGGAGAGAAAAGCCCGGTGGCGCGGCCCGACAGCGTGTCGAGGGCAATCCTCGCCTCGTCGGTGAAGGTGGTCAGCGATGATGCCAAAATATGATCTCTCGGGCTTCGGTCTGCCCGATATAGGCTGTGGAACCTGGCTTTGAAATGGCGTCAGAGATCGGCCGGCGTCAGGAACGCTTCGAGATAGCCGGCAGCCTGGGCGGCTTTTGCCAAATCGCCGTCGAAGCGGACGACCGCCAGACCCGTGGTCGGGAACCCGTGGTTGAGGGTGGCCCGCGCCGTCTCGTCGCCGTCGCCTGAAACCGCCATGGCGAGATCCTCCGTCATCGGGTTGTGGCCGATGACTAGCAACGAACCCGATCCGCCATTGTCGCGGATGAGGCGGAGGTAACCGGCGGCGTCTTCGCTGTAGAGCGTGTCGAAGAACAGGACCCGGCCGGTGTCGGTCTGACCGGCCAGGCCTTCCAGCGTCTCCTTGGCGCGTTTGGCGTTGGAGCAGATGGTCAGGTCCGGAACATAGCGGTGGGACCGCATGGCGGCGCCCATCATTTCGGCATCGGCGCGGCCGGATGCGTCGAGCGGGCGGTCGAAATCGCGCATGCCGGGCAGTGCCCAGCCGGCCTTGGCATGTCGCAACAGATAAAGCGTGCCCACCCAACCTCCGCTGACGCCGAATGCCGAAACTTCCTGGATTAGCCACGAGAAAGCCGCTGCGCACAATGGCCCGTGTTCTTCAAACACAGCGAATCATCGATGTGCGGTGCCGCAAAAGGCGCTTGTGCTTCGGCGTGAAGAACATGCCGGTCTTCGAAAAGCATGTTGCACGGGATCCAAAGTGTCGAAGCGTAGTTTGGTATCAAAACGACCATTCGCTGCTGCAAAGGCGCCCGCCACCGAACATTAACAATTGCGAGAGACAGCGGCCGATTGCGCTTGTGCAGGCGTCGGACCGCGAATATATAAGCGCCAAAATTGGGGCAGTTTGGGTGAGTCGAATGAACGACATCGTTACCGCCGATTACATACCCTCCGAAGACGAGCCGTTCATGAGCGAGCGGCAGAAATCCTACTTCCGCCAAAAGCTCGTCACCTGGAAGAATGACATATTGCGCGAAGCGCGCGAAACTCTCGAAATCCTGCAACAGGAAAACGCCAACCACCCCGATCTCGCCGACCGCGCGTCTTCGGAAACCGACCGCGCTATCGAGCTCAGGGCCCGCGACCGTCAGCGCAAGCTCATCGCAAAGATCGATTCCGCCCTGCAGCGCATCGACGAAGGCACTTACGGCTATTGCGAGGAGACCGGCGAGCCGATCGCGTTGAAGCGCCTCGATGCACGTCCGATCGCGACGTTGTCGATCGAAGCGCAGGAGCGGCATGAGCGTCGCGAAAAGGTCTATCGCGACGACTGACGCGCCGCCCTTGGGCTGTGCCCAAGAGGGTTTGCGACGTTGATATCAAAAATGGCCGGTTTTCCGGCCATTTTTTTGGTTGACGCCCCACCGGCCGAATTCCCCGGCCGGCTGGGCAGGTCAGGATCCGATCATCTCTTCTGGCTGGAGAGTTCGCCCAGAAGCTTCGTCATTTCGTCGTCGAGCGACTGCGGTGCCTTCGCCGCCGGCTTGCTTACCGGGCCGCTCGAACGCGGCTGGTCGAGCGACACTTCGAGTTCCTTCATCAGCTTATCGTCGATGCTGTCCTGCGTTGGCGGCGGTGGCGCCTGCCTGACGGCATTGGCGCTCGCGGATCCATAGGCGGGCAGCGGAGTGACATTGGTCGGCTGCGGCTTCGGTAGCGGTGCCGGTGCCGGCACCGGTGTTGGCGCTGCCTGGCGCGGGCGTGCGGGCGGCGACGCGTTCACCGGCTGCGGAGCAGGTGCCTGCCTAGCCGGCGGCGGAGGAGCGGGTTGAGGTGCACGCGGTTTCGCCGCTGGGGCCGCGGCGGCCGGGACCGGCTGCAAGCCGCCATCTCCGGTCAGCGCCGGACGGCGTGGCGCCGAAAGCCGGATGTCACGTTCGACGACAACGTCGGTCGGACCGCCGATCAGCAGCAGATGTTCGATATCATCGCGGCGTATCAGCACCAGCCGGCGATGGCTGTCGACGGCGGTGGCGTCCATGACGGCCAGCCGCGTCTTGCGGTTCCTGCCGCCGGCAACGAAGGTTCCGAACGTCAGGTTGCGCACAAGCTTGATGATAACGAGAACGATGACCAGCAGGACAAGCGCTGCAAACGTCCACAACAGTGCTGCGGCATAACCGGGGCCCGCCACGCTATCCAGCCATTGCATTGGTTTTCCCTGATTGCCCTGAGGAGGTGATGCGACACTAGACCGTTGCGGCGGGCTACCGCAATGCGTTTCCGCGCTTGATGAACAGCTTGAAAACTCCGAGGGCCGGAAGATATCATTTTTATCCGACATTTGCCGCCCAGGCCTTTTCCGGACCAGGAGAATATGATTCAACCGGTCAAGGGCGGGTGTCGGAACACCGGAATTCACGAGCAGGGGGCACATGGCCAAGGAAGCGCGCGGCGATTTCTATCCGGTACCGATCGTCGACCAGAATACGCGACCGGGCGCGGTTACCCGGCTCATCATTTTCATCGTCGTTCTGACCGGGGCCGCTATTGTCTTCGGCCTTTTCCGCGAGCGCCTGGGCGACCCTTTCCTGCTCGGCATGCTCGGTGTGCTGGCGATGATCGGCGTCGGCTTCCTGTTCGCCACGGCGATCGGCTTCGTGCAGATCACGCCACGCTCGACCGGTGACGAACTCTCGAAGGCATTCGTTGATTCGATGTCGCAGGGCCTTCTCGTCACCGACTCCAAGGGCCGCGTCGTCTACGCCAATCGGGCCTATGCCGACATGACCGGCGCGACGTCGGCGGCAGACCTGAAGACAGTCGAAGGGCTGCTTTCCGATGTCCCAGAAGCCTCGGTGACGATCTATCGGCTCGCGTCCGGCCTGCGCGACGGACAGTCGGGCGACGGCGAGTTTCGTCTTGCGCAGTCCATTCGTCCGGGCGCCGAGCCCGGCGCCCGCTGGTACCGGGCGCGTGCCCGCGCCTTCAGCGTTCCGGGCCAGCGGCTGCCGATGCTGGCCTGGCAGCTTGCCGACATCTCACAGGAACGTGCCGAGCAGGAGCGTTTCTTCCTCGACCTGCAGAAGGCGATCGATCACCTCGACCATGCGCCAGCCGGGTTCTTTTCAGCCGACCAGGACGGCCGCGTCACCTACATCAACGCCACGCTTGCCGAATGGCTGGGCATTGACCTTACCAGCTTCACGCCCGGTTCCGTCACCCTGCCGGAGATCGTGGCCGGCGACGGCATGGCGCTGGTCCGCTCGGTCAAGGCCGACCCCGGAACGACACGCAACGCGGTCATCGATCTCGACCTGACGACGATGACGGGCGAGGCGCTGCCGGTGCGTTTTATGCACCGCGTTTCGGCCAGCCGCGAAGGCCTCAACGGGCCGACGCGCACGATCGTGCTCAACCGCACGCAGGGCGAGGACGCTTCGGCCGACCTTCGTGCTTCGGAAGTGCGCTTCACCCGCTTCTTCAACTCGACACCGATGGCGATTGCCGGCGTCGACCACAGCGGTCGCATCTTGCGCACCAATGCGCCGTTCCTGTCGCTGTTTTCGTCCGTCGTCGACCGGGACGCCGTCGATCGCCGCGTGCGGCTCGACACGGTGATCCACGAGCGCGACCGGCCGGCCTTCGCCGCGGCTTTCGAAAAGGCGCAGCAGCGGCAGGCCGACATCGAGCCGATCGATACCTTGCTGCCCGGCAACGATGACCGGCACATCCGCTTCTACGTCAACGCGGTCGCCGACGGCACCGGCGGCGAGGGTGCCGAGGAGTCGGCGATCGTCTACGCCGTCGAGACGACGGAGCAGAAGGCACTCGAAGGGCAGATGGCGCAAAGCCAGAAGATGCAGGCGGTCGGCCAGCTTGCCGGCGGCATCGCGCACGACTTCAACAATGTGCTGACCGCCATCATTATGGCGTCCGACCTTTTGTTGACCAACCACCGGCCGTCGGACCCGTCCTTCCCCGACATCATGAACATCAAGCAGAATGCCAACCGGGCGGCCTCGCTGGTGCGGCAATTGCTGGCCTTCTCGCGCAAGCAGACGCTGCGGCCGGAAGTGCTCAACCTGACCGACGTGCTGGCCGATCTCAGGATGCTGCTGGCCCGCCTAGTCGGCAACGACATCAAGCTGAAGGTCGATCATGGCCGCGACCTGTGGCCGGTCAAGGTCGATATCGGGCAGTTCGAACAGGTGGTGGTCAACCTTGCGGTCAACGCGCGCGACGCCATGCCGGCAGGCGGCGATCTCACCGTGCGCACGCGCAATGTGACCGCCGAGGAATGCAAGGCCTTTTCCTACCGCGAGCTCACCCCGGCCGACTATGTCGTGGTCGAGGTCGAGGATACCGGCAGCGGCATCGCGCCCGACGTGCTGAAGAAGATTTTCGAACCCTTCTTCACCACCAAGGAGGTCGGCAAGGGCACCGGGCTCGGCCTGTCGATGGTCTACGGCATCATCAAACAGACCGGCGGCTTCATCTTCTGCGATTCCGAGGTGGGCAAGGGCTCGACTTTCCGCATTTTCCTGCCGCGTCATATCGCGGAAGCGAAAAAGGCAGGCGACCTCGGCGATCTGCCGGCGGCACCGGCGAAGGTTGCCGATGCGGCCAAGGATCTGTCGGGCTCGGCCACGGTGCTGCTCGTCGAGGACGAGGACGCCGTGCGCATGGGCGGCATGCGGGCGCTGGTATCGCGAGGCTATACGGTGCACGAGGCCTCCTCGGGCGTCGAGGCGCTGGAAGTGTTCGAGGCGCTGGGCGGCAAGGTCGACATCGTCGTCTCGGACGTGGTGATGCCTGAAATGGATGGGCCGACGCTGCTTGGTGAATTGCGCAAGCGCCAGCCGGACATCAAATTCGTCTTCGTGTCCGGCTATGCCGAGGACGCATTCGCCAGAAACCTGCCGGCAGATGCGCATTTCGGCTTCCTGCCAAAGCCGTTTTCGCTCAAGCAACTGGCGACGATCGTCAAGGATGTGCTGGAGAATTAGAATCTCCTGATGTTCTTTTCCTTGCAAGACGCCGTGACAACGCCATGATTGAGGGCTGAAACGGCAGGCGGGCTTGGGGGAGCAGCGGTTGACGCCACACAACGAAGCAGACAAGGGTGCCTACGCCGACACGGTGTTGTTGCCGGGTGACCCGCAGCGCGCCGAATGGATGGCGCAAACCTTTCTGGAAGCGCCGCGCTGCATCAATCGCCGACGCGGCGCCCTTGGCTTTACCGGACTGTTTCGCGGCAGACCCATCAGCATTCAAGCGACCGGCATCGGCGTCTCGTCGTTTCTGATCTATGTGCATGAATTACTTGACTATTATGGCGCCCGGACGTTGATCCGCACGGGCACCTGCGGCAGCCTGACGGCCAAGGCCAAGCTGCGCAGCCTGGTCATCTCGCAATCGGCACAGGCGGAAAGCGCTCAAAGCGGTCAGGTTTTCGGCCTCTACAAGGCTGTCGCCGGTCCGGATCCAGCACTTCTCAGCTGCGCGCTGACCAAGGCAGCCGAACTTGGCATCGACCATTGTGCCGGCCTGACGGTTTGCAGCGACATCTTCTATCATCCTGAAGGACGCGGCCGCTTTGCCGATGCGCAGGCAGCCGGTGCTCTGGCCGTGGATATGGAAACCAGCGCGCTTTACCGCATCGCGGCGCATTTCGGGGCTCGGGCACTGTCGATGTGCACGGTGGTTGACAACATCGAGACCGATGAACTGACAGACTACTCCGAGCGCCAGGACCTGTTCAGCGATATGAGCCGGCTGGCGCTTGCTGTCGCGGTCGACAGCTAGGCGGCTTGCCGCTTCGGCATCACCTGTTCATCCATGCCCGGCCGATGGCCGCGCAGATACAGCGCGCAGGTGGTGCGCAGCATGGAGGCAAAGTTTGGAATAGCGCCGTTGATCTCGATGGCTTCGTCGTAAAGCTTGGAGATGAATTTCGGCGTCGTCAGGCCTTGGTTTTCGGCGATTTCATCGAGCAACGCCCAGAAGGTCGCCTCAAGCTGGATGCTGGTGGAGTGGCCGTCAATGCGAATCGACCGATTGATCTGGCGATAGCCTTCGGGGTCCTGGCCCGCAAATACCCTGCACATCCGACAAACCTCCCATGCTTGTTGGTCTTGGGCGGGCAGGCGTACGGTCTGATACTGCTCGACCTGTCCCCATGCGCATTCTCGGGCAAAATTGCCGGAACGGCAATCGGACTTTCGTCCCTGTCCCCTAAAGCGCGTCGCCGGTTCACGGTTTTGGGCGTGGTAACCGGCTGCCACCACCTTTTCCCCGCTCTGCCCATAATTGCCTCCACACAAGGGCGGAGACTGATTTGGCCAAAGCGATTCATTCCATGATCCGGGTTCTCGACGAGGCCCGATCCGTCGATTTCTACAGGAATGCCTTCGGGCTCGATGTTGCCGACAGGCTGGACTTCGAGACGTTCACACTCATTTACCTCAGCAACGCCGAAATCGGGTTCGAGCTCGAACTGACCGTGAACAAGGGCAGGGTCGAGCCCTACGTGCTCGGCGATGGTTACGGCCACCTCGCGGTTTCGATCGCCGACCTCGACAGCGAACATGACCGCCTCGGCGCGCTCGGCCTCAACCCGAAGAAGATCGTCGAGTTCAACCATGACGGTTCACCGATCGCCCGCTTCTTCTTCATCGAGGATCCGGACGGCTACAAGATCGAGGTTCTGCAACGCGGAGGTCGCTTCAAATAGGAGACAATGCGGCCGCACCGGCGCGTGCGGCGCCAGCAACGGCGCTCTCAAGCATTTCACCCAAAAGTGCGCAGCGGTTTTGGGACAACGAGATGCACAAACAAGGTCTTGAAGCACGTCAATTGTGACGCGCTTCAAGGGGCGCAAATAGCAAGCAGGGAGGAATATTATGGTCACGATCTATGACGGGAAGCCTGGACTTTCACGTCGTGAGCTTCTCAAACGCGGTGGCATCGGTGCGTTGCTCGTCATTTCCGGTAGCGCAGTCATCAGCCCCGAACATGCCTGGGGGCTCGAGACATCGGCGCTCAAGCCCGAAACCATGGCGACGCTGATCCAGATGGCGCGCGACATCTATCCGCATGATCAGGTTCCCGACAAATATTACGCCATCGCTGTGAAAGGCCATGACGAGCAGGCCGGCAAGGACGCCGCCTACAAGACGATGATCGAAGACGGTATCGCCGACCTCGACAAGAAGTCTGGGGACGGAGGCTACCGGGGCCTTGGCTGGGAGGAGCAGCGCGTCGCGGTGCTGAAGCAGATCGAGGCGATGCCGTTCTTCCAGGCCATCCGTGGCGGCCTCGTCGTCAGCCTCTACAACCAGAAAGAGGTCTGGCCGATCTTCGGCTACGAGGGCGAGTCCTTTTCCAAGGGCGGCTACATCGCGCGCGGTTTCAACGACATCGAGTGGCTCTGAGCCCGTTCGTTCTTGAACCCGCTAACAGAAAATCATGGGAGGAAACCATGGCAACAGCATTTGACCTGAACAACGACGGCGTGGTCGTCATCATCGGCTCGGGCGCCGGCGGCGGTACGCTCGGCAACGAACTTGCCCAGAAGGGTGTCGACGTCGTCATCCTGGAGGCCGGCGCGCGCCACGAATATGAGGAGTTTGTCAACGACGAGTGGGATTCGTTCACCCAACTCGCCTGGAAGGACAAGCGCACCACCTCCGGCGACTGGCGTGTGGCCAAGGATTTTCCGAACCTGCCGGCCTGGATCGTCAAGTCGGTCGGCGGTTCGACGACCCACTGGGCCGGAGCGTCGCTGCGTTTCCAGGAGCACGAGTTCAAGACGCTGTCGACCTACGGCAAACTGGAGGGCGCCAATCTGCTCGACTGGCCGATCACGCTGGCAGAGATGGAGCCTTACTATGCCAAGGCCGAAGCCAAGATGGGGGTCACCGGCACCAATGACTGGCCGAGATTGCCGGGCAACAACAATTTCAAGGTGTTGAAGGCTGGCGCCGACAAGCTTGGCTATAAGGAATGCCACACCGGCAACATGGCCATCAACTCGGTCGAGCGCGACGACCGCTTGTCCTGCCAGCAAACCGGCTTCTGCTTCCAGGGCTGCAAATGGGGCGCCAAATGGTCGACGCTCTACACCGAGATCCCCAAGGGCGAGGCAACAGGCCATCTCGAGGTCAGGCCGAACGCCATGGCGATCAAGATCAACCATGACGCCTCGGGCAAAGTGACCGGCGTGGTCTACGCCGACAAGGACGGCAAGCTGCAGGAGCAGAAAGCCCGTATCGTCGCAGTCGCCGGCAACTCGATCGAAAGCCCGCGGCTGCTGCTCAATTCGTCATCGGGCAAATTCCCCGACGGCCTCGCCAACTCATCGGGGCAGGTGGGTAAGAACTACATGCGCCACACCACGGGCTCGGTCTACGCCATCTTCGACAAACCGGTGCACATGTATCGCGGCACCACCATGGCCGGCATCATCCGCGACGAGGCGCGCCATGATCCGTCACGCGGCTTCGTCGGCGGCTACGAGTTCGAGACGCTGTCGCTCGGCCTGCCGTTCATGGCGGCCTTCCTCGATCCAGGGGCTTGGGGCCGCTCGTTCACCACGGCGCTCGACCACTACGACCACATGGCCGGGCTGTGGATCGTCGGCGAGGACATGCCGCGCGCGGAGAACCGCATCACGCTGCATGCCGACATGAAGGACGAGCACGGCATGCCGATCGCCGACGTGCATTTCGACGATCACCCGAACGACACCGCGATGCGCAACCATGCCTACAAGCAGGCCGCCGCGCTTTACGCTGCGGTCGGCGCCACGCGCACCTTCCCGACGCCGCCTTATCCGTCGACCCACAATCTCGGCACCAACCGGATGAGCGAGAAGGCGGCCGACGGCGTCGTCAACAAGCATGGCCAGACGCACGACATCAAGAACCTGTTCGTGTCGGACGGCAGCCAGTTCACGACGGGTGCCGCCGAAAACCCGACCTTGACGATCGTGTCGCTGGCGATCCGCCAGGCCGATTACATCGCCGCGCAGATGTCGGCCAAAACGATCTGAGCCGGCAAGACATCGCCCCGTAACCGGGGCGGTGCCAATTTCAGTGTCCTCCCGGGCCGCAATGCGGAACGCGTAACGCGCGTTCCGCCTTTTTGTGGGACCTGATTAAGCGCCGACCGGCTGCCCGTCCTTGCGGCGGATGGCGACCACGGACGGGCGGGGCAACTGGCCGTCCTTGAAGTCGGGCCACAGTGTCTGCACCTTGTCGAGCGTCTCGGCGTCCTCGGCCGGGTGCTGGACCGACAGGAACAAGGTCGTGCCGTCGGGGGTGAAACACGGGCCGGTTGCTTCGGCGCCATGCGGGCAAGTGAACAGCAGCTTCGGCAGGCCACGCGCCGGGCCTTCGGTGTCGACGCCATAGACGCCGTCCGGCAGGTCGAAATCATTGGCACCGTCGGTCGCCACCCAGAGCCGGCCGGCCGGATCGAAAGTGATGTTGTCGGGGCAGACGAACCAGCCATTGTCCGATGTGTCCGGGTGGAAGGTGGCGCCGACCGCGGCGTCCTTCGGGTTGCCGCACAGCACGAACAGATCCCAGGCATATTTGTCGGCGGTATGGTCGGCGTCCACGCCGCGGCCGCCTGGCGGGATCAGTTCGACGATGTGACCCCAGAGGTTTTCCGGACGCGTGTTGGCCGGATTGACCTTCGACTGGTCGCGCTTCTTGTTCTTGGTCATCACCGCATAAACGCGGCCGGTCACCGGATTGGTCTCGATGTCCTCCGGGCGGTCCATCGGCGTGGCACCCAGCGCGTCCGCCGCCAACCGTGTTTTCAGCAGCACCTCGGCCTGATCGGCAAAGCCGTTTTCAGCCGTAAGCTTGCCCTGGCCGTGAATCAGCGGCAGCCAGGTCATGGAGCCGTCGGCGTCGTAGCGCGCGACCGAAAGCACGCCATCGTCCAGGAGGTCGTTGCCGGAGGTCGGTTTGGCCGGATCGTAGGCCCTGTTCGAGACGAAGCGGTACATGTATTCGAAATAATCGTCGTCGCCCATGTAGACGACGACACGGCCGTCCTTGTTGAGGACGACCGTCGACGCCTCATGCGACATGCGGCCAAGCGCGGTGCGCTTCACCGGCTTGGACTGGGGATCATAGGGGTCGATCTCGACCACCCAGTCGAAACGGTTGGCCTCGTTCGGCTCCTTGTCGATGTTGAAGCGGTCGTGGAAGCGGCCGCGGCCATAGATGTCGGAACCGTCGAAGCCATAGCGGTCGAGGATGTCCGCGGTCGGCGCCTTCTTCGGATCGCCGCCGAACAGGTCGGAAACACCTTCCTCGCAGGTCAGCACGGTGCCCCACGGGGTGAAGCCGCCTCTGCAATTGTAGCTGGTGCCGAGCACTTTCGTGCCGGTGGCATCGGCCGAGGTCTGCATCAAGGCGTGGCCCGCAACCGGGCCGGAGACGATCATTTCGGTGTTGACGGTGATGCGGCGATTGAGCGGGCTGTCCTCGACCAGCGACCACTTGCCGTCCTTCAACAGCACTTCGACGATTGAGTGACCCATGGCGGCCATGCCGAGATCTACCTGTTCCTTGCTCATCGTCTTGCCGGCGTCATCCTCGGTCATGCCGGGAAACATGACATTGGGCGAGGTGTATTCGTTGTTGACGCAGAGCAGGCCGTGGTCGGAATTGACGGTGCCTTTCGGCAGCGGCAGGAAGGCAATGTAGTCGCAATTGTAACCAAAGCGCTTCTCCTGCTCGTCAGCGGCGACCTTGTTTCCGTCGAAATCCGGCAGGCCGGCCACGAGCGGGTCGCCCCAGCGTGCCACGATCGTGGTCTCGTAACCCTCTGCGGCGGCGTGGGTCTTGTCGTAGACGCGCTTCAACTCGGGAAAGCCAAGTGTGGAAAGCGCCGCCGCGGCATGTGTTTCTCCGGCAAACAACGAACCGACGAAGCTGCCGCCGGCGATCAAAGCACCAGATGCGAGGCTGCCTTTCAGGAGAGTACGGCGCGAGACGCGCTCGGCGATGACGTCGCGAATGACAGGGGAGGATGAAGACGGGGAATTGGCCATTGTGTCTGCCTCTCAAGGTGGATGGTGACGGCGCACCGCTGCCTATCCGGTTTCGGCAACATCCAGATGACATGAGACACAAGGCAGGCCCGCCGAGGCGGCGGCGATTACCAGGGAATAATCTACTGACCGCTGCCTTTGGTGCAGGTCGAGGCGGTGAAGGCGCCGTCGGGCTGCCTCATGATGATGTCGAAGGAGGGTGCACTTTGGCCGTCGAGCGTTGCCTGGGTCAGCGACAGTGAATTGCCGCCGGCGGTATATCCGCCGAGCGGTCCCAGCCAGGAGATCACGCCGTTTGCATCCATCTGGTAGTTGTAGCCCTGCTGGGCGGTCCCGAAGGTGACCGGGCCGCTGTAGACGTTGCCCTTGATGGTGATGTCGCCGAGGTCGAGAAACATTCCAAGCAGGTACACTTCACAGTGGTAGGTGCCGTCGGGCATCTTGCCGTCGCTGGAGTCGGCTCGGGCAGCGCCGGTCGCTGCCGCCAGCAGCAATATGCCGATAAAAATGCGTGAAATGCCGGATGCCATGACGTCGCTCGTTTGATGGGGCGAGCTTGCCCTATTTCTGCGCCGAGCCGCAACATCCGCCGGCGAAGTCCAAAAACTAGGCACACTGCCAATTTGGGCGAAAATTAGGCAGACACCTTGTGCGCTGCGCAAATTTCTCTCAATCAATTTTTAACCGATCCTCTTTGTTTTCATAAAACTAATATACCAAGCACCTGATAATGTTGAACTATCACCTATTGTTCGGCATCTCCTGAGCGATTGGCACGGGGGTTGCATTGCATTGTTGCGGTGCAATCAACCAGCCTGGGAGTGTTAGGCATGAGGGGTAATTTCTCGACAATAACAAAAATGTTTTCGGCGAGCGTCGTTGCCGCCGGCCTGTTGATGTCCGCGCCTGCCAAGGCGGCCGACGACACGATCAAGGTCGGCATTCTCCATTCACTGTCGGGGACCATGGCGATCTCGGAGACGACGCTGAAGGACGCCATGCTGATGCTCATCGATGAGCAGAACGCCAAGGGTGGCCTGCTCGGCAAGAAGCTCGAAGCCGTGGTCGTCGATCCGGCCTCCAACTGGCCGCTGTTCGCCGAAAAGGCGCGCGAGCTGATCTCCAAGGACAAGGTCGCCGCGGTGTTCGGCTGCTGGACCTCGGTGTCGCGCAAATCGGTGCTGCCGGTGTTCTCAGAGCTCGACAACATCCTGTTCTATCCCGTCCAATATGAGGGCGAGGAAAGCGAGCGCAACGTGTTCTACACAGGTGCGGCGCCGAACCAGCAGGCCATTCCGGCTGTCGACTATCTGATGAGCGAGGATGGCGGTTCGGTGAAGCGCTGGGTGCTTGAAGGCACCGACTACGTTTATCCGCGCACCACCAACAAGATCCTTGAGGCCTATCTGAAGGCCAAGGGCGTCGCGGCGGAAGACATCATGGTCAACTACACGCCGTTCGGCTTCTCCGACTGGCAGACCGAAGTTTCCGCAATCAAGAAATTCGGTTCGGCCGGCAAAAAGACCGCCGTCGTCTCGACGGTCAATGGCGACGCCAACGTGCCGTTCTACAAGGAGCTCGGCAACCAGGGCATCAAGGCCGAGGACATTCCGGTCATGGCCTTCTCGGTCGGCGAAGAAGAGCTTGCCGGTCTCGACACGGCGCCGCTGGTCGGCCATCTCGCCGCCTGGAACTACTTTGAGAGCGTCGATACGCCCGAGAACAAGAAGTTCATCGCCGACTGGCACAAGTTCATCAAGAACGACAAGCGCACCACTAACGACCCGATGGAAGCCCACTATATCGGCTTCAACATGTGGGTGAAGGCGGTCGAGAAGGCCGGCACCACCGATCCGGACAAGGTCATCGACGCCATGATCGGCGTTTCAGTGCCCAACCTGACCGGCGGCTATTCGACGATGATGCCGAACCACCACATCACCAAGCCGGTGCTGATTGGCGAAATCCAGGCTGACGGCCAGTTCGAGACGGTTTCGCGTACGCCGGGCCTGGTGATGGGCGATGAATGGTCCGACTACCTGCCTGACTCCAAGGACCTGATCTCCGATTGGCGCGCGCCTCTGTCCTGCGGCAACTTCAATGTCGCCACCGGCAAGTGCGGCGGCAAGGGTACGAACTGATCCTCCCGGGCTGACCAGGTCTGGACCGCAGGTCCATGACCTCAGACCGCAGCGTCCGGACGGTTTCCTCCGCCGTCCGGACGCCCAATTCAACATTCAAGGGTCGCCTGAAGCCGATGAACCTCTTGCGCGCAATTGGCCTGACGCTTTTGTTCCTGCTGGCGACGCTGTCGTCGTCGGGTGCTGGCGAAGCCGATCTGCGTGGCATCATCGCCAAATTCGCGACGGCCCAGGGCTTTTCCGAGACAGGCGCCGTCGTCCACGACCTGGCGGCCACAGGTGATCCGGCTGTCGAACGACCGCTTGCCGCACTCGCCGACGGTAACCTCTATATCCGCAAGGCGGATTCGCTGGTCTTCGTCGGCAAGGAAGCGGGCGACATCGTCGAGCTGTTCGATCCGCTGAGCGGCGAGAAGTCGGCGGATGCCGCCAAGGACGACATCACCAAGATCAAGGTCAACAACACACTGCGCCGCGTCGTACGCGATGCGCTGGGCACGCTGACGCTCGGCGCCAAGGATCCGGCCGTGCGCATCGCCGCTGCCGACACCATTTTCAAGACACCCGATGCCGCAAACATCGGGCCGCTCGACACCGCGATCGCCAGCGAGACCGTGGCCAGCGTCAAGGCCCTGCTCGAACAGGCCCGTGCCGCCTCGGTTCTTGTCTCGGATCGTCCGGATGCCGACAAGCTCGCGGCCCTCGCGGTGATCGGCGCACGGGGCGACCGCGACGCGGTTTCGCTGCTTACCTCGGTCGAGGCGAATTCCCTGGGCGCGGTCAAGGAAGCGGCGACGGCCGCAATCGCCAACATCAATTCGACGCTGGCCTTCTGGGATGCCGGCCAGAACATCTGGTACGGGATTTCCCTGGGCTCGGTGCTGCTGCTGGCGGCAATCGGGCTTGCCATCACCTTCGGCGTCATGGGCGTCATCAACATGGCGCATGGCGAGATGGTCATGCTCGGCGCCTACACGACTTTTGTCGTCCAGCAGGTGATCCGCACATCCTTTCCCGACCTGTTCGACTGGTCGCTGGTCATCGCGCTGCCGCTCGCCTTCCTCGTCGCGGCGCTTGTCGGCCTGGCCATCGAACGTGGTGTTATCCGCTTTCTCTACGGGCGGCCGCTGGAGACACTGCTGGCGACATGGGGCGTGTCGCTGATCCTGCAGCAGGCCGTGCGCAGCATTTTCGGGCCGACCAACCAGGAAGTCGGCAATCCCTCCTGGATGTCGGGCTCGTTCAATGTCGGCCAGCTCGCGATCACCTGGAACCGCCTCTGGATCCTGGTTTTCGCGCTCTCCGTCTTTGCCGTGCTGCTCTATGTGATGAAGCGCACGCCCTGGGGGCTGCAGATGCGCGCCGTCACCGCCAACCGGCGGATGGCCGCCTCGATGGGCATCAGGACGCCATGGGTCGACGCGCTGACCTTCGCGCTCGGGTCCGGTATTGCCGGCATCGCCGGTGTCGCGCTCAGCCAGATCGACAATGTCTCGCCCAATCTCGGACGTGGCTACATCATCGACAGCTTCATGGTTGTCGTATTCGGCGGCGTCGGCAATCTGTGGGGCACGCTGGTCGGCGCGTTCTCGCTCGGCATCGTCAACAAGCTCCTCGAGCCCTATGCCGGCGCCGTGCTCGGCAAGATCGTCGTGCTGGTGCTGATCATCCTGTTCATCCAGAAGCGCCCGCGCGGCCTGTTTGCGCTCAAGGGCAGGGCGGTGGAAGCATGATCACCGGACGCTTTTTCGCCGCGGGTGCGGACCGCCGCATCGCCATCACGATTCTCATCCTGCTGGCGGTGGCCATCATCGTGCCGCTGCTCAACCTGGCTGTGTCGCCGACCAGCACCTTCTATGTGCCGTCCTACATCGTGGCGCTGACCGGCAAATATCTGTGCTATGCGCTGCTCGCCTTGGCGCTCGACCTTGTCTGGGGCTATTGCGGCATTCTCTCGCTCGGCCACGGCGCCTTCTTCGCGCTCGGGGGCTATGCGATGGGCATGTATCTGATGCGCCAGATCGGAGCGCGCGGCGTCTATGGCAACCCCATCCTTCCGGACTTCATGGTGTTCCTGAATTACAAGGAATTGCCCTGGTTCTGGACTGGTTTCGACCATTTCTGGTTCGCCGGCCTCATGGTGCTGGCGGTACCTGGCCTGCTCGCCTTCGTCTTCGGCTGGTTCGCCTTCCGTAGCCGTGTCACCGGTGTCTACCTCTCCATCATCACCCAGGCGATGACCTATGCGCTGCTGCTCGCCTTCTTCCGCAACGACATGGGCTTCGGCGGCAACAACGGCCTGACCGATTTCAAGGATATTCTCGGCTTCAACGTGCAGGCCGACGCAACGCGTTCGGCGCTGTTCGCGGCCAGCGCGGTGACGCTGGCGCTCGCCGTCTTCGTCACCTGGGCGATCGTCGGTTCCAAATATGGCAAGCTCTTGATGGCGGTGCGCGACGCCGAGAGCCGCACCCGGTTCCTCGGCTGGCGGGCGGAGAATGTGAAGCTGTTCGCCTTCACCGTCTCGGCGGTCATGGCCGGCATTGCCGGCGCGCTCTATGTGCCGCAAGTCGGCATTATCAATCCCGGCGAGTTCGAACCGTCCAATTCGATCGAGGTGGTGATCTGGGCGGCCGTCGGCGGGCGCGGCACCATTGTCGGGCCGATCATCGGCGCGCTGCTGATCAATGCCGGCAAATCCTGGTTCACCGGCGTGCTGCCGGAATTCTGGCTGTTTGCGCTCGGCGGCCTGTTCGTCGCCGTTACGCTTTTGCTGCCCAAAGGCATCGTCGGCATGTGGGATTCCTGGCGCGGCAACGCCAAGGCGCTGCGGGCAGAATCTCTGGCCGAGGAGGCCGGCACCGACCCCGTCGCCCCGCCGCGGCAGAAGATCGTTCGCAGAGCGGCGACAAAGCCGGGCGACTGGTCGTCGACCAGTCCCGAACCGCAGCCGGCGGAGTGAGCGATCATGAGCAAGTCGCACACGATCCTCTATCTCGACGGCGTCTCGGTGTCCTTTGACGGCTTTCGCGCCATCAACAATTTGTCGCTGGTGCTCGACAAGGGTGAGATGCGCGCCATCATCGGCCCCAACGGGGCCGGCAAGACGACGATGATGGACATTGTCACCGGCAAGACGAGGCCCGACGAGGGCGAGGTGTTTTTCGACGGCCAGATCGACCTGACCAGGCATGATGAAGCCGAGATCGCCATGATGGGCATCGGCCGCAAATTCCAGAAGCCGACGGTCTTCGAAAACCACACGATCGAGGAGAATCTGATGCTGGCGCTGAAGGGGCCGCGCTCGATCTTCCCGGCGCTGTTCCATCGCCGCTCGACCGCCGAAGCGCGGCAGATCGACGACATTCTCGGCATCATCCGGCTCGGCGACAAACGCGACCAGCTAGCGGCAAATCTGAGCCATGGACAAAAGCAGTGGCTGGAGATCGGCATGCTGCTCGCGCAGGACCCGAAGCTGCTGCTGGTCGACGAGCCAGTCGCCGGCATGACCGATGCAGAGACCGAGGAAACCGCGCGCCTGCTCAAGGAGATCGCGCGCGACCATTCGGTCATCGTCGTCGAGCACGACATGCATTTCGTGCGCGAACTGGGCGTCAAGGTCACCTGCCTGCACGAAGGCTCGGTGCTGTCCGAAGGCACGCTCGATTTCGTGTCTGCCGACGAGCGCGTCGTCGAAGTCTATCTGGGGAGATGAGCATGGTCTGGCGGGTTCAATTCCATCGCTTCGATCTGTCCTTCCTGCGGTTCTGGAGAAGGCGCTGACATGCTCGAAGTTTCTGATGCCACGCTCCACTACGGCGCCGCCCAGGCGTTGCGTGGCGTGTCGCTGAAGGCAGGCGCCGGCAAGATCACCTGCGTGCTCGGCCGCAACGGCGTCGGCAAGACCAGTTTGATGAGATCGATCGTTGGCCACCATCGGCTGACGAGCGGAAGCGTTGCCTTCGAGGGGAAGGCGCTCGACCGGAGCGCGGCGTATGACCGCGCCCGGTCGGGCATCGCATTCGTACCGCAGGGCAGGGAGATCTTTCCGCTGCTCACGGTGCGGGAAAACCTGGAATCGGGCTTTGCGCCACTGAAACGTGCCGACCGCAACGTGCCCGCCCATGTCTTCGAGTTGTTCCCGGTGCTGAAGCAGATGCTGGGTCGCCGTGGCGGCGACCTTTCCGGTGGCCAGCAGCAGCAGCTTGCCATCGGCAGGGCGCTGGTGATGCGGCCGAAGCTGCTTGTGCTCGACGAACCGACGGAAGGCATCCAGCCGTCCATCATCAAGGATATCGGCCGCGCCATCCGCTATCTGCGCGACCAGGCGGGCATCGCCGTGCTTTTGGTCGAACAATATCTCGATTTCTGCCGCGAGCTTGCCGACGAGGTCAACATCATGGACCGCGGCCTGATCGTCCACACCGGCCCGGCGGAAGATCTCGACAGGGCGGATGTCCGCAAGTTCCTGACCGTCTAAAGCGCGACGCATCCAGGCGGATTTAAACGACGCGCTTTAGATCTGTGTTTTTGTCCATGTCGTTGTCCCAAAACCGCTGCGCACTTTTGGGTGACATGCACTAGAATCGGCACTGGACTTCAGGTGACGGTCCGAAGTCTTTCGCAGTCCAATATTTCTTCGATCCAGTCATCCGTGTCTCTGGCGCGCCGGCGGCTGCGTGCTAGTCTTTTCTTGGGTTTTGTGAGTCGGCCGTTTCCGTATCAGTCTGGTGTTATCGCAGATCGAGGGGCACGGCGAAGGCCGGGCAAGTTCCACGCAAGCATGCATTCCTAGCTTCCCTCCTGCGATCTGATTGTCGTTCAACGCGTTTGGGCACACAGGCTAAGGGACTGCCATGGAACGTTACGTCGAGGATTATCAGAAGCGGCGGCTAACCGAGCGCGTCGACATCATCACCGCGATCAACATATTGAGGTCCCAGGGGTACGATCGCGACGAACTGATCGAGGAAATCACCAAGGTCTTCTATGTCGATCTCGATGCTTTCAACGAAATCGTCATGGCGGCATAGGGCTGCCTTCACTCACGATCGTCTTGCCGAAACAGGCAAGGCTGTCCCGACAATACGGTCGACATATCAGGATCGCAGTTAACCCACGCGCCGGAGTGGCGAGGCGGTGACGCGGTTGCGGCCGCCGCGCTTGGCAGCGTAGAGCGCATTGTCGGCGGCGCTGAGCACCTTGTCGAAGCTGAGGCCCTCCTTGGTGCCGAAAGCAAATCCGGCACTGACCGTGCATGTCAGCGAACCCGTCTCGGTTTCGATGCGGCACGCGGCGAAGGCGGACCGTATGGCCTCGGCCGTGGCCTCCGCCGTTTCGGGCAAGGTCCGCTTCAGCACCAGAGCGAATTCCTCGCCGCCCATGCGCGCGGCGACGTCGGTCGGGCGAAGATTGCCGGCGAGTCCCCTGGCGAACACCCTCAGCACCTCGTCGCCAGCGGCGTGACCGAATTCGTCGTTGATGGCCTTGAAGCCGTCGAGGTCGAACACAACCACAGCGGTGAAGGCGCCGACCGGGGCATTGCCATGCAGGTCGAACAGCGCGCGCCGGTTAAGCAGGCCCGTCAAGGGATCGGTCAGGGCGTTGTGGCGGTGATGCCTGGCCAGGCGCCCTTGATTGAGCGCCAGCGACAGCGCGCCAATGCCGGTCATGCTGGCGATGACGATGATGAGGCTCAACTCCTCGGCCCAATTGCTTGGTGCATGCCCCAGGATCAGCTTTCCGTCCCAGGCGAGAACCATGGCGCAAAGAGCGAAGGACGCGGCCGTGGCCGAATAGAGTGCGGTGATGCCGATCGTTAGCGCTGGGGCTTCGTTGCGGCCCTTCCAGTATTCGAACGCCGTTGCGAACAGAAGCAAGGCGGCGAACAGGTTCTCGAACATGAAGCCGAGACCGTCATAGCCGAGAGCCATGGCAGGCAGCACGACGGCCAGCGATATGCTGCCAACCACCGTTCGCGGGATCGGCGAGCCGCCGGTTCTGAACTGGTAGGCCGCGCCCAGCATGGCTGAGAAACTAAGCAGGAGCAGGGCAAGCGTCGCAATGCCGAGCAGGCGCCCGGGCATGTCGATATAGGCGTCATAAACAAAAATGTCGGCGACAACCAACAGCAGGCTGACCGCCCACGTCAGCAGGAATTTCTCCGAACGGGCGGTCAACCACATGCCAAATAGCGTCAGGCTCAGACAGGTGGCGGAAAAACCGACAGCCAGCAGAAGTGAAGTGTAGTCGAGCGACATGCCCCTCGTTCCTTGCCGGCGGCGATCCCAGCTCTGCGGCTTGGCCAGGCTGGATTCATGCAGCAAGGAGGTATCGATAAGGTTACGAAGGTGCCGAAATTGCCACGATTGGACGCCTTGCTGCGCCAAAAACGCATAGGAGAGGCGCTTGGCGTGAAAGTCTTATGCCTATGTTCTTAGTCGGCCACCCGCTTCAACAGCGCCATGGCGCCGAACGGTGCCCGCACCTTGCCCTCGGTGATGAAGTAGACGAACACGTCGCGCGGTTTGACCGGTGCTTCGGTAGAGGGATCGGCGCGCGGCAGGTCGGCCGGCACCTTGCCTTCCGCCCAGGTCCTGGCGCGCGCGGCCCATTCATCCAGGCCTTTCGGCGTGTAGCAATCGGGATTGTCGTCGCTGCCGGTTTGCAGCCGGGCATAGATGAAATCGCCAGTGACGTCGGCGATCGCCGGATATTTGGCGTGGTCGGCATAGACGATCGCCGCTTTGTATTTGCGCACCAGCGCGGCGAATTCCGGCACGATGAAACTGTCGTTGCGGACCTCGACTGCGTGGCGCAGCGCAACGCCGTCCTGCTTTTCCGGGAGCAGCTTAAGGAAGGCTTCGAAATCGTCCGGATCGAATTTCTTTGTCGGTGCGAACTGCCACAGGATCGGTCCGAGCTTTTCACCAAGCGCCGCCACGCCCGAGCCCAGGAAGCGCATCATCGATTCACCGGCCTCGCCGAGCACGCGCCGGTTGGTGACGAAGCGGTTGCCCTTCAGCGAATAGACAAAACCGTCTGGCGCTTCGCTCGCCCATTTGACAAAGGTCGGCTCCTTGAAGCTGGAATAATAGGTGCCGTTGACCTCGATGCTCGATACCTGCCTGCTGGCATATTGCAGTTGCTTGGCCTTGGAGAGCTTTTCGGGATAAAAGGACGTATCCCAGGGTTCGAACGTCCAGCCGCCCATGCCGGAGCGGATTGTTCCCGATTTACTCATTAGCCATCCTCCCGAATTCAGAAAAATCAGCCCGTCGTGATCTTGTTGACCGGCTTCGCCATGTCGACGAGCACCCATCCTGGCCGATATGGATTGGGCCGGCGACCCGTTTCGTGGAAACCATAGGCCAGGTAGAGCGCGATGTTCCGCTCCATTTTGGCGTTGGTGTAGAGCCGCACCTCTGGCAGGCCCCAAAGACGCGTCTGCTCATCCGCGTGATTGAGCAGGGCAATGCCGAAACCCTTGCCCTGGAAGGCGGGTGACACCGCGACGGAAAAGATCATCGCGTGATCCTCATGCCGTTCCAGGGTTAGCAGCCCGGCGAGTTGATCGCCGCTCTCCAGCAGCCAGACTTCACCGCGTTCGATGCGCGGGGCGTAGTCCTCGGTAACCGGGATCGGCGGTGCGTCGAGTACCGCATTGTAGGGAGCATAGGCTGCTTCCGTCAGCGAGATGATCGCGGCGAGATCTTCGGGGCGGGCAAGCCTCATGATTGATCCATTCCGGCAGCGGCCGCGATCACCTTCGCCATGCCGGCAGTGATCGCCGCCACGGCGGTGCTGCTGACGTCGCCCAGGCCGTGGCGTTCAGCCAGCCAACGCGCATCGTTGTAGGACAACCAGACCTTGCCGCGTTCGTCCTCCCAGGACAGCGCCTTCACTGGCAGGTCGATGCCGGCAAGCTGCTGGTCCTGCATCAGCGGCGTACCGCCTTTCGGATTGCCGAAGATCAGCAGTTCTGCCGGACGCAGCGAGGCGCCGACTTCCCGAGCGCCGGCCGCGTGATCGATGCGTGCGAACACGTGCAGTCCAGCCCGACTGACGGTTTCAGCCAAACGATCAATGGCCTCGGTAACGCCGAAACGGCTCTGAACAGAGATGAGGCCGTTGTTCATTCCGCCGCCCCTAGGGCAGGCTCTGTTTGCCATTCCTCGAATTCGACAAGCACGTGCTTCGCCACGACCTTGCCTTCGACGCCGAAGGACGAATCCCACAGAACGCAGTAGCCTTCCGCCACCTTCGTGATGACCAAGTACCCAACAATGCCAATCAGGTTGAAATTGGCTAGCGTGACTTCGCTCACGTCTTCCAACGCCAGGGTGATGAGCACATGACGATCGAGGATGTAATACCCTTGGTCATCGGTTCTGTCCGTCATCCGGAAAGCATGAAACCTAAGCCGTCCCGAGCGCTTCGAAGACAGCTCGATCTCAAGCAACTCTGCATCGTGAAAACCTGGAACGAATCCGAACCACTCGATCAGTGCCGGACCGCCTTGCACATCCGCAAGGGCATTGGCCTCCGTGCGGATGTCGTTGTGCATCATCACCGGCAACAGGTTACTCCGCCGCTTCGCGCTTGCCTCCGGGGCGCCGCTCCAGGAGCTCCTTGAGGAACTGGCCGGTGTAGCTGCGCTTTTCCCGCACGATCGCTTCCGGGGTGCCGGAGGCGACCAGTTCGCCACCGCCGTCGCCGCCTTCGGGGCCGAGGTCGAGCACCCAGTCGGCGGTCTTTATCACCTCGAGATTGTGCTCGATGACCACCACCGTGTTGCCCTGGTCGACCAGCTCGTGCAGCACTTCCAGGAGCTTGGCGACATCGTGGAAATGCAGACCGGTGGTCGGCTCGTCCAGGATATAGAGCGTCTTGCCGGTTGCCTTGCGCGACAGTTCCTTGGCGAGCTTGATGCGCTGCGCCTCGCCGCCGGACAGCGTCGTCGCCTGCTGGCCGATATGGATATAGCCGAGGCCGACCTGCTTCAGCGTATCGAGCTTGTCGCGCACGCCGGGCACGGCGGCGAAGAAATCGACGCCTTCCTCGACCGTCATGTCGAGCACGTCGGCGATCGACTTGCCCTTGAACAGCACGTCGAGAGTCTCGCGGTTGTAGCGCTTGCCATGGCAGACGTCGCAGGTGACATAGACGTCGGGCAAAAAGTGCATCTCGATCTTGATGACGCCGTCGCCTTGGCACGCCTCGCAGCGGCCGCCCTTGACGTTGAAGGAGAAGCGGCCGGGTTGGTAGCCGCGCGCCTTCGCTTCCGGCAGCCCGGCGAACCAGTCGCGGATCGGCGTGAAGGCACCGGTGTAGGTGGCGGGGTTGGAACGCGGTGTGCGCCCAATCGGCGACTGGTCGATGTCGATGACCTTGTCGAGAAATTCGAGGCCCTCGATGCGGTCGTGGTCGGCCGGATGCTCGCGCGAACCCATGATGCGGCGCGACGCCGCCTTGAACAGCGTCTCGATCAGGAAGGTCGACTTGCCGCCGCCCGACACGCCGGTGACGGCGGTGAAGGTGCCGAGCGGGATTTCGGCGGTGACGTTCTTCAGATTGTTGCCGCGCGCGCCGACGATCTTCAGCCGCCGGTTTTTCTTCGCTTCGCGCCGTACGCCGGGCGTCGCCACTTCGAGCGCGCCCGACAAATATTTGCCGGTGATCGAACTGGGATTGGCCATCACCTGCTGCGGCGTGCCCTGGGCGATGATCTCGCCGCCGTGGATGCCGGCGGCAGGGCCCATGTCGACGACATAGTCAGCATGCAGGATGGCGTCCTCGTCATGCTCGACGACAATCACCGTGTTGCCGATGTCGCGCAGGTGCTTCAGCGTGTCGAGCAGGCGTGCGTTGTCGCGCTGGTGCAGGCCGATCGACGGCTCGTCCAGAACATAGAGCACGCCGGTGAGACCGGAACCAATCTGCGAAGCCAGGCGAATGCGCTGGCTCTCGCCACCCGACAGCGTGCCGGAATTCCGCGACAGCGTCAGGTAGTCGAGCCCGACATCGTTGAGGAAGCGCAGCCGCTCGCGGATCTCCTTCAAGACGCGCACGGCGATCTCGTTCTGCTTGTCGTTGAGCGAGGCTGGCAGGTCGGTGAACCACTTGTCGGCGTTGCGGATCGACTGTTCGGTGACTTCGCCGATATGCTTGCCGGCGATCTTCACGGCCAGTGACTCGGGCTTGAGCCGATAGCCCTTGCAGACCGGGCAAGGCGTCGCCGACATGAAGCGCTCGATCTCCTCGCGCATCCAGGCGGATTCGGTTTCTTTCCAGCGGCGCTCGAGATTGGGGATGACGCCTTCAAAAGTCTTGGTGGTCTTGTAGGAGCGCAGGCCGTCATCATACTGGAAGGTGATCTCGCGTTCGCCGGTGCCGCGCAGGATGGCCTCCTGGGCTTCCGCGCTCAAATCCCTGAACTTGTCGCCGAGCTTGAAATTGTAGGCCTTGCCCAGCGCTTCAAGCGTCTGCGCGTAATAGGGCGAGGTCGATTTCGCCCACGGGCTGACCGCACCGTCGCGCAGCGACACGTTCTCGTCGGGCACGACGAGGTTGGGGTCGATGGCGCGCTGGCTGCCGAGACCGTCGCAGGTCGGGCAGGCGCCAAACGGATTGTTGAAGGAGAAAAGACGTGGCTCGATTTCCGGAATGGTGAAGCCGGAGACCGGACAGGCGAACTTTTCCGAGAACAGGATGCGCTCGTGCGTCTCGTTCTTGGACTTGTTGACCGAATCCTCGCCGGTCTGGCTGGCGTCGAGCGGCTTGTCGGCGAATTCGGCGACCGCCAGCCCATCGGCGAGCCTCAGTGCCGTCTCGATGGAATCGGCTAGCCGGGTGGCGAGATCCCCACGCACGACGATGCGGTCGACGACGACGTCGAGGTCATGCTTGTACTTCTTGTCCAGCGCCGGCACGTCGGCGATTTCATAGAAGACCCCGTCGACCTTGACGCGCTGAAAGCCCTTCTTCTGCAGTTCCAGCAATTCCTTGCGGTACTCGCCTTTGCGGCCGCGCACCATCGGCGCCAGGATAAACAGGCGGGTGCCTTCCTCGACCGCCAGCACACGGTCGACCATCTGTGACACTGTCTGGCTTTCGATCGGCAGGCCGGTGGCCGGCGAATAGGGGATGCCGACGCGCGCGAACAGAAGCCGCATGTAGTCGTATATTTCGGTGACGGTGCCGACGGTCGAACGCGGGTTCTTCGAGGTCGTCTTCTGCTCGATCGAGATGGCCGGCGACAGGCCGTCGATCTGGTCGACGTCCGGCTTCTGCATCATTTCGAGGAATTGCCGCGCATAGGCCGACAGGCTCTCGACATAGCGACGCTGGCCTTCGGCGTAGATGGTGTCGAAGGCAAGCGACGATTTGCCGGACCCGGACAGGCCGGTCATGACGATCAGGCTGTCACGCGGCAGGTCGAGGTCGACATTCTTCAAATTGTGTTCGCGCGCCCCGCGAATGGAAAGATATTTATGGTCGGCCATCGCCGGTCGCCGCCTCAGAATCTGGAATTTCCTGGAATGGCGGGTTTTCCCGGCCATCCCCTATGTAGGTAATTTTGCCGCCACGTCGAGAGACGCCACAATTCCCGACAAAAGCGTTTAACCGTCTTTCGCGTGAACGGGCAAGCGCAAAGAACAAAGGCCGAACACGCTCCTGACAAAGCTGTGCAAAAACTGACTTGTACGTAACCTCCCGGCGATCACGTTTTTCGGTAACCGGCTATTGATGGTTGACGCCACCGACTCAGGGGAGCAGACTTCATTAGTCAACGAAGCCGGCCGTCTTTCGATGGCCTCGCCGCCCAGAGGCGGCCTGCGAGACGCCGCAGGCAGTTGCGATTTGCGCTTCGGGACGACACGTCGCAACGGACAATGGAGTGGAGCATGACGCCACCGGACAGTCCCTTGAGGCTCCACGTGTCGCTGGAGCCGTGGCAGGCATAAGTGCCAGGGTTTAGCGTTTGCGCCACCCGACAAACCGTGACCTGCCATATCCCACAAAAATCAGAGACGGCTAGTCGGATCGTCGGCTGAATGCCGCGAAGCATCCGAAATCAAACGCCGGCAGTACACTCCCGGCAAAATTGGATTTGAGATCCAAAAAGGCCCCAGCCGTTTGCGCAAAGCACGGCGGGGCCGTTTTCATGCGCGGCTTGCTTTGTCGACCATAGGCGCGGCGCACGACGCAGACAGATCGTGCACTCAGTGGCGCGGCAGCCCGGTGGCGCCAGCGCCGACATCAACGATGATGCTGCCGGAAATCCTGACATCCGTGTCGCCGATCTTGAACTGGCCGTTCCCATTGCTGGGGGATGCGTCGTCGGGTTCGGGCTGCGGAGCCGGCTTGGCGATGCGATAGTCGCCGGTCACGCCGGGCAGGGCGCCTTTCCGCGCCGCTGGCGAGCTGTCGTCGGCAAGGGCCGTGCCGCTCATGGAGCCGGCAAGAGCGACCACGACAACGGCGATGACGCGATGCAATATTCTGGACGGATGAGTGTCGGTCATCGCCCAGTTATAGTGACGTGTCGACGAGGCGACCAGACCGGCGTCGTCAAACCTTCGACAGCCGGCGACGCGCTTCAGCCTCACGCGGCCTGTTTGCGCGTATCGAAAACATGGTCGACAAGACCCCAGGCCTGAGCCTCGCGAGCCGTCATGAAGTGGTCGCGGTCCAGCGTGCGCTCGACCTCTTCATAGGTGCGGCCGCAATGCTGCGCATAGAGTTCGGCCATATGCCGCTTTGTCTGGCCGATGCGCTCGGCATGGCGCTGGATGTCGGAGGCCTGACCCTGGATTCCACCCAGCGGCTGATGCAGCAGGATCGTGGCGTTCGGCAGCGAGATGCGACGCCCGGCCGTACCCGCCATCAACAGAAACGAGGCCATCGAAGCGGCAAAGCCCATACACACTGTCGAAACCGGGCAGCTTATGTATTGCATGGTGTCGTAGATGGCGAAGCCGCTGGTCACCACGCCGCCAGGCGAGTTGATGTAGAGCGAAATCTCCTTGTCGGGATTGTCCGATTCCAGCGACAGCAGCTGCGCGCAGACCAGCGCCGAGATGTCGTCGTTGATTTCACCGTTGATGAAGATGATGCGCTCGCGCAGAAGGCGCGAAAAAATGTCGAAGGCGCGTTCGCCGCGGCTCGATTGCTCGATCACCATCGGAACCAGATTGGCAAGACCGCTCATTGTTTCGTCTCCGTCCGTTTCGTTTTTCAGGCCGCGCGCAGCAGCAGCAAAGGCGTGTTCGCCGCGACCGGCCATCTTGAATTACGCGACCCCAACGAAAGCCTGCAGCCGGGGCCGGCCATGGCAACAGCGGGCATTGCCGTTCGGGCAAAACCGTCATGGACGATGCGCAGATGCGTGCCGCCGGAGACGGTGCGGGCGAGTGTGAAGGTGACAATGCTGTCGAGCGGGCAGTCGAGCCGATCCTGCCGCCCGGCATCGCCTGGCTGCGGCCGCTCGCGCCAGGAATAGCGCAGCAGCCGTTCGGGCTCGGCGTCGAGAACTTCGCATTCGATCGCCGCCTCTGGCCCGGCGAAGGCAAAACGGCTGCCGGTCTCAGGGCTGATGTCGTTCGGCATCATCCATGCGGCGAGCAACTCCGGCACGGTCAGCGCCCGCCACACCTTTTCCGGCGGCTCCGGCAGGTCGCACTCAAACTCGATCGCGTCAGGCGCGGTGTTGGTGTCCGCGTGGCTTTGGTCTGTCATTGATCCCATGCTCTTCATTGATCCATGTCCTTCAAAACCGCCTTCAGCCTTTCGATGCGCTCCGGCCAGAAGGTCCGGTAGCGTTCGATCCAGGAGAGCAAGGGGGCAAGCCCTTGCGGATCGGCGCGATAATAGGCGTTGCGGCCCGCTCGCCGCTCGACCACCAGGCCGGCGCTGCGCAACACCGCCAGATGCTGGGAGACCGCGGGTTGCGACACCGTCATGCCGCTGCGCAATTCCGAGACGCTCATTTCGCCAGCGGCAAGCTGCTCAAAGACGGCGCGGCGCGTCGGGTCGGCAAGGGCGCGGAAAATCTCTGCTTCGATCATGACGAAAGCATAAGTCGATACTTATTGATTTGGCAAGCGCTGTTTTTACGAGCTTGTCGGAAGCCAGCGCCTCACCACCCCGGCAGGTCCATCAAACGTCGCCTCGAAGATTGGCGACGCAAGCACAGCGTGGATGTGAAGCGTTCCGGTGCCGACGTTCTTGAACCCGTGTTTCCTGTTCGCGGGAACAACGAGAGACTGGCCCGAGGTCAGGACGTTGTGCTCATCGTCGATCCACATCTCGGCCCTGCCGGCGATAACGGTCAGCACTTCCTCGACGGGATGCCAATGCGTTGGGGCGCCGACCGTGGGCGCGACCCATTGCTCGAATATGCAAAGTTGCGATGCACCGTTGCTGGCCGACACATGCATACGCGTTCCCACACCTGCTCGCCATTGCTCGCGCGGCTGGTCCTCATGTGTGACGGAGTTCATTTGATTACCCCCGACCCATTCCCGATTTCATGGAAATTTCGGACCGGAACACTACATCTTGCTGACAAACATTGACAGAACGCCACGGGCGTCATAGAACGAAAAGGGAACAAAAACCTTGTGGGAAAAGCCAGCCATAGCAGGCGGCGATGGTCTGCAGCCTGTAAGGTGCTGCGACAAAAATTTGTTTCGGATGAGCGCGGAGAAATATCATGGCGGGTAGCGTCAACAAGGTCATTCTGGTCGGCAACCTCGGTGCAGATCCGGAAATCCGTCGCCTGAACTCGGGCGAGCCGGTCGTCAACATCCGCATTGCGACGTCAGAAAGCTGGCGCGACAAGAATTCTGGCGAGCGCAAGGAAAAGACCGAGTGGCACAACGTCGTCATCTTCAACGATCAGCTTGCCAAGGTGGCCGAGCAGTATCTGAAGAAGGGCATGAAGGTCTATGTCGAGGGCCAGTTGCAGACGCGCAAATGGCAGGACCAGACCGGCAACGACAAGTACACGACGGAAGTCGTGCTGCAGAAATTCCGCGGCGAGCTGCAGATGCTCGACGCACGCGGCCAGGGTGAGGGCGGTCAGGTCGGCGGCTATGCCGGTGGCGGCAGCAGCCGTGGTTCCGATTTCGGCCAGTCCAGCCCGAGCGAAAGCTTCAATCGTGGTGGCGGCGCCAAGAGCGGCGGTGGCGGCGGTTCGTCGCGCGAACTGGACGACGAAATCCCGTTCTAATGTGCGGTAGTTGCCGCTTTGTAAACTATTCTAATCAACCTACGGGTATCGTTAGCGAATTGCCTCATTCCAGCGATTGGCCGGCGAGGGTGATTTCCTAAGTGAAAATGCGGTATCTCGAAGTGTAAACAAAACGAGGGGGGGGTGGAGCCGTCGCCGATCGACGGTCCGCGAACGGCTAATTGCGACTCCACACGCAGGCATGTCCGGAAGGTGAAGGCATCGCAAAGGAATGCCTTTCGTCGTTCTGATCTCATCCGTCCGAACGTGACTGCTCGGCGAGCCTTGAGGACATCGGCCACTTTCGCAGCGAATGCGACGCCTCACCATACTCGAACACGCCTCCAATTGTTTGGCTGGTAAAAGAGCCGCCTAGCTGCCAGCACCTATGAGGACGATGTCAGGCAGCCAACCCATGCGTCAGCTGCCCGGCGCGGGCCGACGGAAATCGATGGATCAGGGCGGCCTCCACGGCGAACGGTTTCTTGGAAAATAACCCTAGGGTTGCCCAGGTCTCGTGGACCTACAGGCGCGAACGACATGGCTCGGTGATTCGCCAAACTGGCCGGCCGCCGAGGCATCGGCCGCTCAACGGTCAACCTTCGTTCCAGTTATCCACAGGTAATTGAGGGCGCTGAATTCTTTGGCAGCTGTTGCTCGCGATGCGATCACAGGTTTCCTGGGAACGCCGAGCAGATTTCGATCCTTACCCTCGAATCCTTGAAGTAGAAATAGTTGTGCGAAAACAGGCAATTGTCGGCAGAGGCCTGTCTTAGATCCCGATCGCTGGAGGCGGCTTGATTTCGAGCCCGGCACCGGCTCTCGTTCTGCGCGTGTCGCGCAGGAGAGAGCACATGAGAAGCAATCGGGACGAGGGATGGTGCATCAATCGGGGAAGTAAGGAGCCCGTTCCAGAAACGAGGGATGGAGCCCGCCCCGCCGGATGGTGCGAGAGTTGCGATTTCTCCTACACCCGAAATGAGCCGCGAGGGATGCGGTTGCGGATGGCGACGCTGCGACGGCTACGCGCTTTCCTTCCGATGTGGTCGAGTTGCCGATGGAGCGAATGACGACCACCGAATTATTCGGCGCGGGTTCGGCTTCCGCGTCGTCTTCGGAGAGGTCCTCGATGTCGTCATCTCTCGACGCCTCCTTCGCCGACGCGTCCTTCTTCGTCGGTCCGTCCACCAGCCGTGCGCGTAGGATTGCCGACTTCAACTCGGCTTCATAATTCAGAAGCATCCGGAACAGCGAAGTCCGCGAGACATGGAAGCTGTCGACGTAGCGAGTAAAGATGAGAGTACGTGACAGAGCGCTCCACGCGAGCGCCCGCCAAAGCATTCGCGGGCCTTTGCCCTCATTGAAGTCGCGCATCGCCAGCGATGCCGCTTCGCCCGCGACCGCCGCCGCAGCCTGCGGATCGCCAAACACGGCAAGGTAGAATTGACAGCGCAGGCGGCAGGCTTCGGCCGGAATCCCCTTTACGACTTCGGCGGTGTCGAGCGCGGATTCGACACTTTTGATACCGTCCTCAGATTGTTCAGTGGCGAGGTCGTCGAGACAATTGGCAAGGGGCAAAAGTTCGACCCGGCCGCGCTTCTTCATCCGCCGTGACAGGCGGCTTGCGTATTCCCGGATATCGTCTCCGAGTCGATCGCCAAAGAACGCCATGCCGCGCAGCAATTCTTCCTCGCTCGGAAGATGCAAGCCGGCTTTCGCAGCCTTCAGGCGGCGATCAAAATGACGGTCGAAAGTCGAATCCCTGGATGTCATGGCTGGGGCAGTCAAGAATCGAGGCCGGACTGTTCGACAGCACGTCCAAGTCTGTACCATCTTGAGAGCGTCCTCGCCCAGGCACGGTCTTCAGACAGCAGCCACAAATCCGACGTGTTGATCAGCCGGTTCTCGCCGCCGAGTTTGGGATGTCCAGTCGAGAGCCCGGCAAGGGAGGGAACAATTCTTTGGGCAAGGATCCATCGATCGAGGATGGGGGCTTCCTCGTCTGCCATTGCCTCCGGAGGCACGCCGCGGCGGACGCGCTCTAGATGTGGAGCCTCAACAGGTTGTCCCCGGTTATGGCGAGGCGACTGATAGGCG
>NZ_JBWKME010000014.1:0-14473 GCF_056431085.1 Mesorhizobium waitakense
CCATCCCGGATGGCGCTACGGCGTTCATAGACTTCGTCAACGGCCACTATTTTGCCGGCGGCGCCGAACATGCGGCCAGCGATATCCTGGGCGGCGCCTTCGATCCATCCGACATCTCGGGCTCCGGGATGTACGTCGCCTATGGGCCAGCCTCCACCAATCGGCCGATCGCCATCGGGCCGCTTTTCGATGACCTGGTTGCTGGGCTCGCCGCCGGCTGTACGATCGTGTTCGACATCGACTTCGGTTACGACGCCTATGGCCGCCTGATCGACTTCCTCGATGCCGCTAGCGAGAGCGTCACGACTGACTATGTCATCAGCGAGTTTTCCGGCACCAAAACGGCGCTGGAGGACCAGACCGACATGCTCTTCAACAACGGCGCCGAGCTGCTCGCCGGGGTCCACAAGATCGCTCTGCCAGACATGTGGCCGGCGAATACGAATATGCGGTCTCGACCGATGGCGGCGCCGCGACGACTGAAACGTTCGCATATGCCCCATTCTCGGCCGTCGACACGATCACGCTGTTCCACGACGGGGATGACAATGTCTTCGTGCTCGACAATTCGTATGTGCGGAAAATCACGCTCTACCCGGCGAAAGACCCCGCAGACCTGCCGGCGCTGAGCGCCTGACGCGACCGTCTGAATTGCAATCTACGTATACGGCGGCGACCTTGAGGCGCTTTCGACGCCATGAGCAGCCGCCTCACATAAAAAAGGAGCCGGCGCGACGAGCGCCAGCTCCCTCTATTTCCCTTCGCGGACTTGCCAGAAGCTCTCAAGCAAATCCGCTCAGGGTGAACGCGCCGATCGGGTTCAATCGACGGCGGCGCGCTTGTTCTGTCTTAGCTGCCGGCGCCAGAGCTGCAAGTGCCGATGTTGCTTGCGGCCATGCTGTTGCAGAGGCCGCTGAAGCGACCGTTCACCCACAGCCCGATGCCGACGATGATCAGGATTGCTGCGCCGGCAATGATGCCGACCAGGATAGAATATTCGACCATGGCAGCGCCTGACTCGTCGTCGCGGAACTGACTGGCAATGCTCATAAGCTTCTTCATGTGAATTTCCCCTTTTACACCCTGCTTACCCGGACAAAGGTGCCCTTAAAGGTGCTCATCCCCCGGTCCTGAAATTGATCCTGTTCCTCTCAGGCCTGCCGAGTCAACTGTCGTTTAACGGACGGTTAACCTTCGAATGCTTTGGCAAAACATGGCTGGACACGTAAGCCATTGCTAATACGCGACATTTCGATGGCTTAACCATAGCCGGAACTACCTAAGCCATTCGGCGGATAGATATATCGGGTTATTTCAAATCAAAGGAACCTGCCTATGGCCGTCTCTCGTGAGAAGGAAAGCCTTGCCCGCGTGCTGGTGCATGGAAGTTGTTTCGACATCTTCCGGGGCCCCGTCACTGCGTCCTCAGTGGCGGGCCTTCACTGAGGAATGAGGCGGCCCGGCTGCCGGGGGCTCTTGGAGGACAACGGCAGCCGGGCCATGCCGGAGAGTCCTCCTCCCGGCGGCTGTGATCATGTCCTGTATTAGCGGGAATGCAAATACGCACTTCGATGGGGTCAGGCGAGAGGAATGGCTGACGCTTAGATCAACCAGGCTTGACGGAACATTAGCTACCTCTAAAAGTTTCTTTACGGCAAGCGATGCTCACCCCATCGCTTCCGAAGATCGGGATATACACCGCCCCGATCGGCCCGCGCCTCCGCAAGTGGCGCGGGTTTTGGGTCTGCGGAGGGGTTAAGATGACCGACGAGCCGGCCACAACCTACATCGTCAGCGTCTTCGAGAAGCCGCATTGGCGCACGGTGCTGACCACGACGGACATTGCCAAGGCTCTGGTCTGGGCGAGAGAGATCGGTGGTGACAAGGTACGGGTCGAGAGGATCACCACAGACAAGCGTAGAAGCGCCCAGGGAGGCTTAGTTTGCGCTTTTGGGCCACCCTGGCGTGGCTTTTCAGGCAGGTTCCAGCCTTGAACGGATTGCGCCTATCGCGCTCACCATAGCGTCAGCGGTCTGGTCATCGAGCGCGATAGTTAGCAAGCCTGCCGTTGTATGAATTGAGAGGATGCCGAGCATCCCTCCCTTGTCATCCGCTATCGTGGCCCCGTGGATTTCCGTTGGCACGAATGGCTGGGGCTTGTTGTTGCGCTTCATCGATCTATGTCCCCTCATACATAGGGGACAATCGCGTAACCACGGCTCGCGCGCAAGGCAGGCTCCCCAAAGGGAGTACTTGACGATTTCACGCCTTGCGCAGCCTCACCCCAGCGCCACCGCCATTCTCGGGAATGAACTCGACGCCGGCCGCTTCGAGGGCCTGACGAAGATCGAGCAGCGTTCGATCGTAGGGCGCTCGCTTTCCCGCCTCGAAATTTGCGATCGTGGCCTTTGCTACCTTTGACGAGGTGGCGAGATGATCCTGCGACCATGCGATAAGTGCCCGAGCGGCGCGGCATTGGGATGGCGTCACAAATGCAACCTTATATCAAAAGTGTTGACTAGAATTGCGGTATAGCCTTATACCATTGGTGTAAAGTTATCGCAACTTGGAGAAACACCAATGCCGAACAACCATGTTCCGGCAGCCGGCGAAGCTATGCCTGCTACCGAGGAAATGCACATCATCACCGGGCGGTTTTCCCGCCGCGCCATGCTTGTCGGCGCGATGGCCTCTCTGCCCGCCCTGGGAGCCGCTACAGCCGCGGAACAGCCATCGGAGGATATGTCCGACGCTGAATTCGCTGCGCTCGATTGGGAGCCATGGGAGCATCACGAAGGCGAGTTCGTGCCGCCGACCAACGTCGAATGGTGCAGGGCTGTAAATCCAACGCTCATCGCCATCCGCATGGCGTGGACCATGATGTACAAAACCAAGCCCGAATTGATCGCGATGCTCACCGAGATGGACAAGGAATCGTTGGCAGAGGAAGGCGAAACGCTTGCCGCGATGATGCTGGGGCAGATCGAAGATGCGAGGATACGCATCGGAGCGTTTCACGACACGCTAAACGGCGCATTAGCTCGCTGCGCCATCGCTGTGAAATCCACAGGTGCGGCATGAACGCGCCCGTCACTCTCAAGCCCTTCGCCATGCCGGCTGGCATGGATCCCCGCACATGGCGGCAGGAAGTCGGTAAGCGCATCAACGAACTGCTCGACCAGTCGATGGCGCTGATCACAGCGCTGGACGTCATGGAAGTCGATTGCGATTTGGAGGACACGGCAGACGACGAGCCGTCCCTCGGCTGCATCGACGATCTGGAGTTGGACAACTGCGACGACGAGGACGGCCACGACGCGGAGGGCTACTGCCCGGATGATTACGGCGAAACCGTCATGTGGCCCGACGATCTGAAGTCGCAGGAAGTGCTGGGGGCGGCATCCGAGGACGGAACCTGACACCGCCAGCGCTTCCAGCCTGGAAGCGCTAAATCGGGTCCGTGTGCGACCCAATTACAGGCCCGGCGGCTTCGGCTTCCGGGCCTTCATGTTTGTGGCGGAAAAGTCACGCAACTCGAATATCCAGCGCTTCAACCGGCGCGAGCTTATTATCCAGCTATGCGAGGCGTACCGTTGGTCCATGGGCAAAAGGGGACGCCCTAGACTCCTCCCGAACTAAGCGCCCGCTGCCTGTTCCCTGGGTGGCGGGCCTTTTTCTTCCCCAACAGCAACCCATATTCCGCTGGCGGCACCGTTCTCAATCTGGAGGCCGCGCCATGCCCGAAAAGACCATCGCAGAAGTTATCAGCAGCGGCGAGCGGCTTTACGTTAATTGCGGGCATCCCATGTGCCAGCACTCCCACCAAATCGACCTTGCGGCATTGGGCGCCCGCCTGGGGCTCGACCACGGCGCCATGCATTGGGATCTGGTGAAGGTGTTCCGGTGTGAGCGGTGCCAGACGGCAGGGCGCGACCGGAGGCCGGTGTTTTTCACCTGTGTTCCTGATTATGCGGGAATCGATGCGCGGCGGAACGTCTGAGCGATGCCGCTGTCGATGGTGGCGGGCCTTTTCAATGCAGGATGGTGATAGCTAGACCAATCACGGCGAGCATAGTCCCGATTACCCATTTCCAATGCTCTAGATAGAAGTCGACCAAGATGTGCGCGGCGGACGCGGTCCAATGCCGTTCATAACGCTCGCCCGGAACAACAATGAAATGCTTACTGACCATCGTTTCCTCCGGGACAAGACGGCCCTGATACCAAGCAGCCAATGCCCGACGAACATTCATTTGCCCCTGCAATCCTCATTGTGCGTCATTTCGTACGTAAGAAAATCAAAACGACAGATTATCTAAATAAAACAGTGGCGTATGGCGGAGAGAGCGGGATTCGAACCCGCGTTACGGTCTCCCGCAAACACACTTTCCAGGCGTGCGCCTTCAACCACTCGGCCACCTCTCCGTCCATGCATGTCGCGCCGGCCGGTTTCGCCGCACGGGTTGGGGAGATGCACCTCCCTTGGGGCTGCGGTGCGGAACCTCCGCACCGGCGTCGCCAACCAGCGAACGCCTTCCCCTGCACCTGAGCCGTCGAAGCAACAGGCGCGGGGCTCATCTAGTCGATCCGGCGCCGAATGCCAAGCCATAACGGCAGTCTATTCGCTTTGCCGGCCACACAGCGTTTCGCGAGCCTGCCGGCGCCCCCGTTTTGAGGCGCCGCCACCCGAATGATGTGCACAGGCAAGGCCGCAAGGCCGGCGGCGCTTGACTTCGCCCGGGGTCGCCTGTCTCGTGGTGGAAAGACTTTGCGGGGGCATCGTCCGGACATGACATCGAGCAATGGACAGACGCCAGCGAGGCGACCGGACAGCGGCCTGTCCTTCGTGCCGCCGGGATGGCTCGTCTTCGTCATGGCATGGTCGGTCTACGGCCTGATCTCCGGCTGGCGACTAGTCGGCGACTACGGCCTGCCGGACAGGGTCTTCTATCTCGTCTATAGCGGCCTTGCCATCGACATCATCACCATCCTGTGGGGGCTTTATCTGCTCGGCCTCGCCTTCGGCCGCTCGGCCCGCTTCCCGCGCCATTTCACCATCTGGCAGATCGCCACCATCATCTGGCTGCTGGCGAGGCAGGCCTATGTGCTGACGATTTCCGATTTCGTCTTCTCGGGCCAGGCGCTTGTCGTCACAGCTGCCGAGATCGCCATCGGGGTTCTCTGCATTTATCTGCTGCGCCGCGGTTCCGAAGCCGGGACCGTCTACGCCAATCCTGAAACCGAAAGCCCGCCTGTCTTCGTCTCGGTTGTCGCCGCCCTGCTCGGCATCATCCTCGGCGCTGTCATCGGCGCCGTGGGTGGATTCTTCGCCGGCTCGGTGATTGCCGATGCCACCGACATGAGCTGCTTCGAGGGCGGCTGCGGCTATTTTGCCGTGTTCATCGGCCTGGCCGGGCTGGTCGTCGGCGCCATCGCTGGTGGCCTTTTCGCCGTCTGGCGCGTCCATCGGCGCAAACGCAAGCCGGCGGCATAGGCCGGGCTTCAAATTCGCGTATGGCGATTGCGAACCTGGCACGCGCATTCTATCTCTCGTTTGAAACCGGACGACCCTCGGGAGGAGCTTGAGGACTGGCCGGGAGGAAAAGGTTCCTGAATGTTTCGCTTCCTCTTTCGTCTTGCCTCGATGGTCGCGCTGTCTATTTCCGTCATCATGGCGGTGCTCGACGCGACGCGCACCGTGGCGGCTTCGGCGCTGGTGCTGACCCCGCTAAACGCCAGTTGGCTGGCGGTCTCGCCCGACACGCGGGCCGCCTTCGAAACCTTGGTGCGAACCAAGGCCGGTCCGCTGCTGTGGGACGTCGCCATCGCCTGGGTGCTCAACCAGCCGGGCTTCGCCGTGTTCGCGGTGCTGGCCCTCCTGCTCTATGCGATCGGCTACAGGCGGCAGCGACGCCCTGGACAGTTCGCCGCCACCTAGAGCAATTCCAGGAAAAGTGTGAAACGGTTTTACGTCCGGAATTGCGTCAAAACAAAGAGATAGAGGGACGGACCCAACAGTGGGCAGCGGTTTTGGGAAAATCCGATGCTCAAAGGAAAGACCACTCTTGCGTCCCACCCAGAGAGGGAAGACTGCGCATGTTCTTTCTCAGCGACATGCTGAACAAGAAGCTCAATCTGCCGAAGCCGTCCGAGGCGTTGCCGGGCCGCGCCCGGGCGATCCCGACGACATCCAGGCATCAGATCCTGAAAAAGCCGCTCAAGGGTCCCTATCCAGAAGGCTTCGAGACGGCGCTGTTCGGGCTCGGCTGTTTCTGGGGCGCGGAGCGACTGTTCTGGCAGCTCGAAGGCGTCTGGGTCACTGCGGTTGGCTATGCCGGCGGCATCACGGCCAATCCGACCCATCAGGAAACCTGCACCGGCCTTACCGGCCATGCCGAAGTGGTGCTGGTCGTCTACGACCCCAAAATCGTCTCCTATGCCGCGCTTCTGAAGCTGTTCTGGGAAAGCCACGACCCGACGCAAGGCATGCGCCAGGGCAATGATGTCGGCACCACCTACCGCTCCGCGATCTACACATTCGGGGATGCGCAATTGCGGGCCGCGAGCGCCTCGCGCGATGCCTACGAAACCGCCTTGCGCGGTGCCGGCCATGGCAGGATCACCACCGAGATCGCGCCTGCGCCTGAATTCTACTTCGGCGAAGGCGACCACCAGCAATATCTGGCGAAGAACCCCTACGGCACTTGCAGCCTCAAGGGCACCGGCATCCCATGCATCCCGGCTGCCATCTCCGCCTGAAGCCTTTGGCGCGAGGATCGAGCCGCTGTGCGGCTTGCCCGCGCCATGCTTTTCCAAAAGGTCAAAATTCCGCGTGAGTTTTGTTTCGGGCCGTGCCAGATTGCCGCCGAGCGGGAGGGGAATACACTCCTGGCTGATGTCGTATGCCTGCCGGAGAACCGGGCCGGCATGCGGCGCGTAACGGAAAAAATAACCGACAGGGTGTGGATCACATGAAACGTATCGTTCTCGGCCTCCTGGCCGCAACCGCAATGGTTCTTCCGGCTTTCGCCGCGGATGTCCAGCCGGCCATCCTCTACGATCTTGGCGGCAAGTTCGACAAATCTTTCAACGAGGCTGCCTATCATGGCGCCGAGAAATTCAAGACCGAAACCGGCGTCGCCTATGTCGAGTTCGAGGTGTCCAACGCCTCGCAGCGCGAGCAGGCGCTGCGCCGCTTCGCCGAGGATGGTCGCAACCCGATCGTCATGGCCGGCTTTGCCTGGGAGGATGCCCTGAAGAAGGTCGCAACCGAATATCCTGACCTCAACTTCGCCATCATCGACGATGCGGTCGATCTGCCCAATGTCCGCTCGCTGGTATTCAAGGAGAATGAGGGCTCCTATCTCGTCGGCATCATGGCGGCGATGGCTTCGAAGTCGAAGAAAGTCTCCTTCGTCGGCGGCATGGACATTCCGCTGATCCGCAAGTTCGAATGCGGCTATGTCGGCGGCGCCAAGTCGGCAGGCGCGACGGACGTCATCCAGAACATGACCGGCGACACGCCGGCTGCCTGGAACGACCCGGCCAAGGGCGGTGAGATCGCCAAGACGCAGATCGACCAGGGCTCCGACGTGGTCTATGCCGCGGCCGGCGGCACCGGCGTCGGCGTGCTGCAGGCCGCGGCCGATGCCGGCAAACTCGGCATCGGCGTCGATTCCAACCAGAACGGCCTGCAGCCCGGCAAGGTGCTGACCTCGATGCTGAAGCGCGTCGACGTTGCCGTCTACACCGCCTTCCTGGACGGCAAGAACGGCACCTTCAAGGGTGGCGTCGAGAATCTCGGCCTCAAGGAAGGCGGCGTCGACTACGCCATGGACGACAACAACAAGGCGCTGGTAACCGACGAGATGAAGGCGGCGGTCGAAAAGGCCAAGGCCGACATCATCGCCGGCAAGCTCGAAGTGCACGACTACACCGCTGACAACGCCTGCCCGTATTGACCGGCACGGAGTACAGCCACGATCTGCAAACCGCCGGGCGCAAGCCCGGCGGTTTTTGCCTTTTCCGGATCGAACAAGCGTTCGCCAGATGCGGCAGTGCCAACATTCCAGGACAGCAATGCAGCCGACAATCGAACCCATGCATGAGTGCGATGTAGCAGCGGTCGCACAATTGCGCCTTGCCGCCTTTTTCAAGGGGACGGAAAGGACCATTGAAGAGGATGCGGCAGGGCTTCGCGAACTGCTCGCCGGTGACGGCTTCGAGGCGGCTTTCGTGGTCCGGATCGGCGACGTGCCGGTCGGGACATGCCTGCTGGTTCGCCGCGAACTCGAGCCCGCGCATGATCTGACGCCATGGTTGGCCGGGCTGGTCGTCGATAGCCGCCATCGAGGCCAAGGCATCGCCACCGCACTGGTCAGGGCAACCGAAGCCCACGCAGCGTCGCTGGGCGTCGAGACGCTCCATCTCTACGCATGGGATGCGCGTGATTTCTACGCAACCCTTGGCTGGAATACGGTGGAGATCTTCGGCCAGGATGACGAAACGATGGCGCTGATGTCGCGCCAACTTCGCCTATAGCTTGCCCGCCAGATAACCCAGCGCGAAGGCCACGATCAGCCCGACGGCAACGGCAAATCCGCGTCGGCCTCCGATCGCGTGCAGGCCGATGCCGTGCGGCCGCTGCGACAGGCTTCGGATCACCGTCGGTGATTTGGCATCGCTGCCGCCCAGACCGGAGGTGCGCATCTGCGGCAGGTCGGCAATGCGCTGCGTGATCTCCGTCCAACGCTCTTCGCCTTCAGCCGGTTTGGCCCGGTCGAAGACATGCATGCGTTCGGCAAGTTGCACGACCGCGTCGCGGAAGGCAGCGTCGATCTCCAGGTCGCGCTCAGCCCGTTCGCGTTCCGCATCGTTCATCAGGCCGAGCACATAGTCGCCGGCCCGCGCGATGCGATCGCTTTCACTGGCCATGACTTCCCCCTCCCCCTTTTCCTCACCAGTGCGGTGGCTTGGTTACCGGCACGTCAGGCGCCGCCTGCTCCTCCAGCGCCAGGAAGCGGTCGGTCAGCGCATCGAGCTTGCGCTGCATGCGCTCGATCACCGTCCACTGCTCGGCGATCTGGCCCGACAGTTCCTCGATGGTCTTCTCCTGTTCGGCGGAGCGGATCTCCAGCGTCGTCAGCCGGTCGGCGGGCATGATCATTCAAAGTCCCCAGTCTGGCAGCATAATGCCTCGCAGCGCAGTGCCTTGCATCGCGATGCGCTGTGCCGCGATGCGAATTTGGGCTTTGCCATATTAGCGAATGTGAAGGCCCCGGCCACGTTGGAAATTGACAAGCGCACCGGGATTTGTCGAGAGTGACCAATGCTCCGCCAATTGGCACGGGCGGAGTGTCATGCTAGGCATTTTGACCAAGCGATAAAAAATAAGAGTGGGACAGGCTGCATGGCGCAAGCCGCAATCGAGTTGATCGGCATCAACAAGAGTTTTGGCGCCGTGCGTGCCAACCGCGACATCAATCTGGAGATCGCACGCGGTACCATCCATGGCATTGTCGGCGAGAACGGCGCCGGCAAGTCGACGCTGATGTCGATCCTCTATGGGTTCTACCAGGCCGACAGCGGCGAGATCCGCGTCGGCGGCCAGCCGGCCTCGATCAAGACGCCCAATGACGCCATCGCGCTCGGCATCGGCATGGTGCATCAGCATTTCATGCTGGTCGACAATTTCTCCGTGCTGGAAAACATCATTCTGGGCGCCGAGAGCGATGCGCTGCTGAAGCGAAGCATCGCCAAGGCGCGCTCTGAACTCGACCGTCTTGAACGCGAATATGGGCTGGAGGTCGATCCCGATGCGATCATCGAGGAACTGCCTGTCGGCCTGCAGCAGCGTGTGGAGATCCTGAAAGCGCTCTATCGCGGCGCCGAGATTCTGATCCTCGACGAGCCGACGGGCGTGCTGACCCCGGCCGAGGCCGACCATCTGTTCCGCATCCTCGGGCAGCTGAAGGAACAGGGCAAGACGGTGGTGCTGATCACCCACAAATTGCGCGAGATCATGGCCATCACCGACACGGTGTCGGTCATGCGCCAGGGCACGATGGTGGCGACGCGCGAGACCAAGAAGACCACCGTCGAGGAACTGGCCGAGCTAATGGTCGGGCGGCGCGTGCTGCTCAGGGTCGAGAAGGGCGAGGCGGATGCTGGCGCCGTCAAGCTAGCGGTCAAGAACCTGACGGTGAAGGATACGCGCGGCGTCACCATGGTCGACGACATCTCCTTCGACATTCGCGCCGGCGAGATCGTCGGCATCGCCGGCGTCGCCGGCAACGGGCAATCCGAACTGCTCGAGGCGATTTCCGGCATCCGGCACGCCGTTTCCGGCTCGGTCATGCTCGACGGCAAGCCGATCGACCTGACGGGTGCCGCCGATCCGGGCGAATTGCGCGACCGCGGCCTCGCCCATGTGCCGGAGGACCGCCATCACGTCGGGCTGGTGCTGGCCTTCGAGGAGAACGAGAATTCCATCCTCGGCTATCACGACGACCCTCGCTATTTGAAAGGGCCGTTCCTCAACATCGATGCCATCCGCAACGATGCCAAGGACAAGATCGCCGAATACGACATCCGTCCGGCCGACTGCCGGCTGAAGACCGCCAACTTCTCCGGCGGCAACCAGCAGAAGATCGTGCTAGCGCGGGAAATGGAACAGGACCCGGGTGTTCTCATCGTCGGCCAGCCGACACGCGGCGTCGATGTCGGCGCCATCGAATTCATCCACAAGCGCCTGATCGCCATGCGCGACCAGGGCAAGGCGGTGCTGGTGGTCTCGGTCGAGCTGGACGAGATCCGTTCGCTCTCCGACCGCATCCTGGTGATGTTTGCCGGCCGCATCGTCGGCGAGCGCGGCCCGGAAGCGACCGAAGGCGAACTCGGCCTGCTGATGGCTGGTGTCGAGCATCAGGAGGCCGCCCAATGAGCACGCCTTACGCCAAATTGCCGGCCTGGGCCGACTACGGCCTGATCCCGCTGATCAATCTGTTCGTTGCCTTCGTCGTCGCCGGCTTCGTCGTGCTTCTGGTCGGCGAGAACCCGTTCCGTGCCGCCGTCATTCTGGTCGAAGGCGCCTTCGGCAAGGGCACAGGCATTGCCTTCACCCTCTTCTATGCCACCACGTTCATTTTTACCGGGCTTTCGGTGGCGGTGGCTGCGCATTGCGGCCTGTTCAACATCGGCACCGAGGGACAGGCCTACATCGCCGGCCTCGGTATCGCCGTGGTCTGTCTTGCCTTCGACAGCGTGCTGCCATGGTGGCTGACATTTCCGCTGGCCATCGTCGCTTCGTCGGTCGTGGGCGCGTTGTGGGCGCTTATCCCCGCCTATCTGCAGGCCAAGCGTGGCTCGCACATCGTCATCACCACCATCATGTTCAACTTCATCGCCGCTTCGATCATGGTTTACCTGCTGGTCGGCCCCTTGAAGCCGGCAGGGTCGCAAGCGCCGCAGACGCGCAACTTCCTCGCCGGCGCGGAACTGCCGAAGCTCAACTGGATCATCGAACTGTTCGGCGCCAAGATCCGCTCGGCGCCGCTCAATGTTTGCTTCCTGCTGGCGCTGATCATGGCCTTCCTGGTCTGGCTGCTCATCTGGCGCACCAAGCTCGGCTACGAGATGCGCACCTACGGTCACAGCCCGAAGGCGGCACGCTATGCCGGAATTTCGGAAACCCGCATCATCATCACCGCCATGATGATCTCCGGCGCGCTGGCCGGCATGATGGCGCTTAACCCAGTGATGGGAGACCAGCACAATGTCGCGATCGACTTTGTCAGTGGCGCCGGTTTCGTCGGCATCGCCGTGGCGCTGATGGGCCGCCTGCACCCGGTCGGCATCGTGCTGGCGGCGATCCTGTTCGGCATGCTCTACCAGGGCGGCGCCGAGCTTGCCTTCGAAATGCCGGCGATCAGCCGCGACATGATCGTCATCATCCAGGGTCTGGTCATCCTGTTCGCCGGTGCGCTCGAGCACATGTTCAGGCCTTACATCCAGGCGCTGTTCGCTTCGTTCAGTCCGCGATCGGTCGGCATGGAAGCGGTCAAGGGGAAGGGTGCCTGAGATGGATGTGTTCAACGCAATCGTCCAGACATTGGACTCGACCATCCGCCTCTCGGTGCCGCTGCTGCTCGCTTGCCTTGCCGGCCTCTATTCGGAACGCGCCGGCATCTTCGACATCGGCCTAGAAGGCAAGATGCTGGTCGGGGCCTTCGCCGGTGCCGCGGCCGCTTCCGTGTTCCATTCGGCCTTTCTCGGCCTCGGCATGGCCATCCTGATCTCCGTCGCCTTTGCCATGGTCCATGGCTTTGCCTCGATCACCCACCGCGGCAACCAGATCGTCTCTGGCGTAGCGATCAATTTCATCGCTGCCGGATCGACCATCATCCTCGGCCAGGCGTGGTTCCAGCAAGGCGGGCGCACGCCGGCGCTGCAACCGGGGGAGCGCTTCGAGGCCATCACCTTGCCGGGTGCCGACGCGATCCACGACGTGCCGATCATCGGACCGATCTATGCCGAGCTTCTGTCGGGCCACTCGATCCTGGTCTATCTCGCTTTCCTGATGGTGCCATTCACCTGGTGGGTGCTGTTTCGCACCCGCTTCGGCCTCAGGCTGCGCGCCGTCGGCGAGAACCCGGCCGCAGTCGACACCGCCGGCATCTCGGTCGCCTGGCTACGTTACCGGGCGCTGATCTGCACCGGCGTGCTGACCGGCATCGCCGGTGCCTATCTGTCGATGGTGCAGAATGGCGGCTTCGTGAAGGACATGACCGCCGGCAAGGGCTACATCGCGCTGGCCGCGCTCATCTTCGCCAAGTGGAAGCCGGTCAACGCCATGTTCGCGTGCCTCTTGTTCGGCTTCCTCGATGCGGCGGCGATCCGCCTGCAAGGCTCGCCGCTGCCCATCATCGGCAAGGTGCCGGTGCAGTTCATGCAGGCGCTGCCCTATATCCTCACCGTCATCCTGCTCGCCGGCTTCATCGGCAAGGCGATCCCGCCGCGCGCCGGCGGCGTGCCTTACGTCAAGGAACGCTGAGGTCGAAGCGCTGCCCGGGCGTAGTCGCCGGGTTTTGGACACGATCGTCGGAGAGAACGAACCAATGTCGCATGATCTGTTCGAAGCGGCCAAAGCTGCCATGGCCAAGGCCTATGCGCCCTATTCGAAGTTTCCGGTCGGCGCCGCCTTGCGCACCGAGGACGGGCGCGTCTTTGCCGGCGCCAACATCGAAATTGCCTCCTATCCGGAAGGCTGGTGCGCCGAGACCACAGCACTTGGCCACTACATCATGGGTGGCGGCGGCAAGATCGTGGAAATCGCTGTCCTTGCCGAACGCATGGCGAAATGCTCGCCTTGCGGCGGCTGCCGGCAGCGGCTGGCTGAATTCTGCCGGCCGGAAACAAAACTCTATCTCTGCGACAATTCCGGCGTGGCCGAGACCGTGACCATGGGCGACATGCTGCCCTACGGTTTCCGCGGCGACATTTTGAAATGAAAACCTGGTTAAAATGAAGAGTTGGCTGAAATGAAAGAAAAGGCGCTCGACCATCTCGTCGAAAGGCTGGACGGCTTGGCGCCGTCGACCGCACTGGTGCTGGGTTCAGGCCTGGGCGGGCTGGTCGACCAGATCGAGGATCCGATCCGCATTTCTTACGCCGACCTGCCGGGCTTTCCCAGAAGTGGCGTCACCGGCCATGCTGGCCAAGTGGTGGCGGGGCTGTTTGCCGGCGTGCCGGTGCTGATGCTGTCCGGCCGCGCCCATTACTACGAGCACGGCAACGCGGCGGCGATGCGACCGGCGCTGGAGGTGCTTGCCGGTATCGGCATCACCAAGCTGATCCTCACCAATGCCGCCGGTTCGGTCGATCCGGACATGCCGCCGGGCTCGGTGATGCTGATATCGGACCACATCAATTTCTCGGGCACCAATCCGCTGATCGGCGAGCCCAGCGACAGCCGCTTTGTCGGCCTGACCGAAGCCTATGATGGCGGCATCCGAAAGGCGATCGAACGGGCGGCGAAGGCAACCGGCACAGCACTTCACAAGGGCGTCTACATGTGGTTCTCGGGCCCGTGCTTCGAAACGCCCGCCGAAATCCGCATGGCGCGCATCATGGGCGCCAATGCGGTCGGCATGTCGACCGTGCCGGAGGTCATTCTTGCCCGCTTCCTCGGACTTCGGGTCGCCGCCTGCTCGGTCATCACCAATTTGGCGGCCGGCATGACCGGGGCCGAGCTTACGCACCAGGAGACCAAGGACATGGCGCCGATCGGCGGCGCGCGGCTGGCAACGATCCTGCAGCGCGTGTTCCGCGACGGACTGCTGGAGAGCTGATGCTTCCCCAGGAAATCATTCGACGCAAGCGCGATGGCCTGAAGCTGTCGGCGCAGGAGATCGCCGGCTTCGTCGAACCGAAGTTGTCATGATGCCTCCTTCCTTGATCGCCTGTTGCGTGCGAT
>NZ_JBWKME010000015.1:0-11942 GCF_056431085.1 Mesorhizobium waitakense
CGCATGATTCATGCTGAAAATGAGCGATCAACCGCCTGCACGCTACGTGGGGATGCCTACGCGCTTACGTCCAAGCTTACGCAAGGCTTCGTTGGTCGCGTCGTCGATGATGTCGGCGTCGCTCTCATAAGCGCTCAAAGTACGGCGCCCCATGACGCGGGGCCCGGATCCGAGCGCTTCGAACCCTGCCGAGTCAGGCTGAATCCTTCGGAGATGATTGAGGGCCGTAAAGAGGCGGCCCTTGGGATCATTCTCCTCGCCAAATGCCATGATGTCCTCGGCTATTTCTTCGGTTCGAAACCGAGACGTCAGTGATGGCTTCTGGTTGGCCGTGAGCCACTTGGAAAAGCTATTAAGAATCTGCGTATGAGACCTGATAGTTTTGTCGGGCACCTCAAGTGCCCGGGCTGCTGCCGCGAACTGGTGAATGAGTAGCGGGTCTCCGGTAGGAGCAGGCGGCTGAGAACGACGAGGTGGCGCAGAAGGCCGAGGCAACAACTCGCCGGCGCGGAACTTCCGAAGCGCTTCCAATGCCGCACGCACTCGCTTGATGCCCCCCGCGTTCACAAATTCATCCGCATGGGCTTTCAACTGAACAGGGCTTTCAACCAGACCGGCCAGTGTCAAGTTTTTAGAGTTGAGGAACTCGCTGAACCGGCTCAGTTGCTGCACCATCCCCTGAAGGGTACCGGAAGCATAACTTCCTGCCGCCGCGCGCACGAACTCGGAAATGAGGGCTGCGTCCTCTTCGGACGCACGGGTGCGCTTATAGGCGTAGATACGAAGCTCTGAATCGACTGCATCCGACGCTGAGCCGCCCAACGACTTTTCACCGCGACTTCCTCCAAACACTTTGCCAAGCCCCGACTTAACCCGAGAAAGCAGTCCACCGCCTTTTCTATCCTTCGTGCGCGCGGCAGGCTTCGGTTCCGATGACGCTGTGTCGCGCATGCTACCCAGTGCCCTGTTGCGCAAGTCAGATGGAGAACCTTGCATGGCCGCGCCAAAGTGAGCGCGAGGAATGTCGACACTGTGCCGCGTACTGCGGAACCGATTGTCCTGCGGGTTGGATTGCGGCGGCATGGGGTTTGAAGGGTCGTTCTGGCCGCACAACCGGTGCTTCTTGGCAGCGCGTGATGGCACGAGGCGTGCAGATCGCGAGCGAGAGCATTTGGTGCGGCCATGCCAGCATAGGGTATCGGCCAGCGCCTGCCGGCGTGCCACTGAACGCGACCCGATGAGTGGCGTCAGACCGGTTTGAGGCGGGTGAAGAGTGCGAGATTGTAAGCCACCACAGAGGACCAGACATAGGTCTTGAAGTGGTCGAGCCCGCCCCAGGTGCAGCGCGCCAAGCCGTAGGCACGTTTGAGGCAGGAGATGCCGGCCTCGATGCCGGCGCGGAAGTTGCGCAGCTTGCGATAGACCCACTTGCTTTTGACCATGTCTTCGACCTTGAGGCCGCTCTTCTTGTGGAAGGCCATGTCGCGCACGCCGCAGGCCTTGGCCCGGCGCAGATTTTCGCGGCTGGCATAGCCGCCGTCGGCCGCCGCCTGCCGCGGCGCCTGGTCCCAGATGCCGATGTGGCGCTCCAGCATCGGCAAGAACCGCTCGCTGTCGGCCGGGTTTCCGGCTTCGATGACGAGGTCAAGGATCAGTCCGCTTCGGCCGGTGGTCAAATTGAGCTTGTGGCCATAATCGACGTCGCGGCTGTGGCATTGTAAACTTAGTGACGACCGGCACAGAGCCGTCTGCGGGTCTCTACCATTAGGTGCTCTGAAGACGGGCGATTTGACGCCACATCTGCATCGCAGCTCCTCGCAGCTCGCGATGATGGTCAGTGGAATGTTTTGGCGGGGAATGTGAAACAGGTTGGCGATGGGATCGTGGATGGAGACGAAGCGTTGAAGCTGTCGCGCTGACCTGAACCGCTTCATAGTCCTCTCGCGCCGTCGGACCGGTTGGTGAGAATTCTCAGCGCGATTGTTCAAGCCCTTGTGTGAGCGATGCTGGACGCCCGGCATGATATCGCGCTTGGCAGCACTGTAGGATCGAAGCTTGCAAGTGACCATCACACGCGGCGAGCGGCATTGACCTTTGAGAAGCTTTCGCATCAGACGCCTGGCAGCCTTGGCATTGCGGCGGCGTTCCACCAGAACGTCGAGATCGAAACCGTCATGATCGACCGCACGCCAAAGGCAGTGTTTCTTTCCCCGCGCCGAGTGGTGATGACGGCCTCGTCGAGGTGCCATTTGTCGCCGAGCTTTCCGGCTGAGCGCATCCGGATGTCATTGGCAAAATGCCTTCCGAATTTCTCCGCCCACAGCTTCACCGTCTGGTGGGAGAGCGTGATGCCACGGGCAGCCAGCAGATCTTCGACCATTCGCAAGCTGAGCGGAAACCGGAAATAAAGCCAGACCGCATGGGCAATCACGTCAGCGGGAAAACGGTGGCGGCGATAAAGTCGATCAAGGGGCAACAGTCGTCATGCCCACTCATCGCATACCTAAATCGACCGTCGGTTAATGTTACGATGCCCAGATCGAAGAAATCATAGCCTTCATAAAGGTCAATCCTTCTCGCCCTGGACCTGCTTGATCGCCGCGGGCTCAAGCACCGCGGATGTTGGCCGAGAAGCGCATCCCATCAGGCTGACCGTGACGGCAAGAATGACAAGGCTGTACCGTGATCTGCACGGGTAGATCGAGAGGAGGGAGTGCATCGACGTGCCTTAGGGTAAATCTGGAGAAAGAAGGGCGCTCGCAAGCGCCCTTTCGCTAATCAAGCACGTGCAGCATCTGGGGAGGCATCCGGATCTTCTCGTGGTATCCGGAACCAGGCCACGTATAGGGCCGGGAGAAAGAGAAGCGTCAACACCGTGCCGGCCACAATCCCGCCCATCATGGCATAGGCCATGGGCCCCCAGAAAATTTCCCGGGAGATGGGGATGAGGGCGAGCGTCGCGGCCGCGGCGGTCAGCAAGATCGGCCGCATGCGGTGTTCCGTGGCCTCGACAACCGCACGCCACGGCGGCACGCCCTCGCTTCGCAGATTCTCGATCTGGACGACGAGGATGACCGAGTTGCGGATCAGGATACCGATCAGTGCGAGCACGCCGAGGATCGCTACGAAGCCCATCGGCGCATTGCTGAGCAGGAGTGCCGCCACGACGCCGATCAGCGCGAGCGGAGCGACTGCGAAAACCAGGAACAGGCGGCTGAAGCTCTGGAGCTGGATCATCAGGATCGTCGCCATGGCGAACAGCATCAGCGGGGCGACCGCGGCGATCGGTCCCTGCGCGTCGGCGCTCGATTCTACCGAGCCGCCGATCTCGACCTTGTATCCCGCAGGAAGAGCTTTCGTGAACTTTTCGACCTGGGGCTTGAGCTGTTCCACGATCGTCGCGGGCTGTGTCGGCCCGGTGACCGCGGCCTTCACCGTGACCGTAGGAATGCGATCCCTTCGCGCGATCATAGGCTGTTCGAGCTCATAGCGGAACTTGGCGACTGCGGAGAGCGGTACGGATTTGCCGTTTGATCCCGGAAGCTGGAGGTCTCTTAGCGTCTCGATCGAGCCACGCTCAGCGTCTTGGGCCCTGCCGATCACGTCGATGAGGTAGATGCTGTCGCGGATCTGCGTCGCCGAGGACCCTTCGACGATGCTGTTGAGTGCGTTAGCGATATCCTCTGAAGAGACGCCGAGCTGGCGAGCCTTGTCCTGGAGCACGTCCACCTTCACGACGCGCGAGGGCTCGTTCCAGTCATAGGTCATGTTGGCGATGAGAGGATGCCGGTTGACGATGGCTCCAAAGCGATGCGACAGCTCACGCACCGTCTGGATGTCCGGGCCGCTGATGCGGTACTGGACGGGCTTGCCCACCGGTGGGCCGATATCCAGGAGTTTGACAAAAGCGTCGGTACCGGGAAAGGTCTTCGCTACATAAGCCTGCAGGTCTGTGCGCAACCTGTCCCTTGCCTCCAGGTCCTTGGCCACGATGACGACCTGCCCGAACCAGACAGCCGGGGTCTGCACGTCATAAGACAGGATGAAACGCGGCGCGCCCTCCCCGACATGTGTGGTCCAATGGTCGATATCGGGATTGCCGACGAGTTTCTCTCGTTCGAAATCCGTCATCTGGCGGTTCGTTTCCGTAATCGTGCTGTTTTGGGGCATACTCCAGTCGACGACTAACTCGACGCGGTCGGACGCCGGGAAGAACTGCTGCTGCACAAGGCCAAGACCGCCCAGCGAGAGGCCGAAAACAGCGATGGTGGCGATGATCGTAACCCAGCGCCAGCGCATGGCAGCTCCCAGCAGCCAGGCAAATCCCCGTGCGCCGCGTCCCTTGCGCTCATGGTGCGACTTCATCGTCTTGGGCAGGATCGCCACGCCCAGCAACGGCGTGAACAGGACGGCCACGACCCAGGATACCACGAGCGAAACGGCAATGACGACGAACAGGGTGAAGGTGAATTCGCCCGCTGCGCTACTGTTGAGGCCGATCGGGATAAAACCGGCGACGGTGACAAGCGTGCCTGTCAGCATCGGAAAGGCAGTCGACGTATAGACATAGGTGGCGGCTTTGCGCAGCTCGTCGCCTGACTCCAGGCGCGCCACCATCATTTCGACGGCGATCATGGCGTCGTCAACGAGGAGCCCCAACGCGATGATCAAAGCGCCGAGCGAAATGCGCTGGAGAGAGATGCCCGTATATTCCATGACGACGAAGGTGATCGCCAGTACGAGCGGGATCGAGATCGCGACCACCAGCCCAGCGCGCAGCCCAAGGCTAATGAAGCTGATCGCCAAAACGATAGCGATTGCCTCAAACAGTGCCTTGGTAAAGCCGGACACTGCTTCTTCCACCACGGCCGGCTGGTCGGAAACCCGTTCAACACTCACGCCTATCGGAAGATCGGCCACGACGCGCTTCATCTCCTCGTCCAGCGCCTTGCCGAAGTTCGTCAGATTGGCACCCGCCGTCATGCCAATTGCCAGGCCGATTGCAGGTTGTCCGTTGAAGCGGAAGAGCGAGGCCGGCGGGTCGACATAACCTCGCTTGATCGTCGCGATGTCGGTCAGCGGGAAAAATCGATCGTTGACCCTGAGGTTGATGGCTTTCAGGCTTTCTTCGCTCGTAAATTGGCCACTGACGCGCAACGCGATCCGCTCTGGTCCTGCATCAACGAAGCCGGACTGCGCCACAGCGTTCTGGGCTTCAAGCGTTTCGATGACGGACTGGCGGTCGATGCCGAGCGCTGCGATCTTGCGCGTCGAGAATTCAAGATAGACGGCTTCATCCTGAGCCCCGATGATGTCGATCTTGCCCGCATTCGGAACCGTTAGAAGCTTCGCCCTGGAGTCTTCCACCAGATCGCGAAGCTGGCGCTGCGTCAGGCCGTCGGATGTGAACGCATAGATGTTGCCATAAACGTCGCCGAAGGTGTCATTGAAGAACGGACCGACGACGCCGCTGGGAAATTCGCCCTTGATGTCGTTGATTATGTTGCGGACGCGAAGCCAGTTGCCCGTCACGTCCCTTGCTTTGGTGGTCGGAAGCAATTCGACGTAGACCGTGGTCTGGCCGGCGATCGTCTCGCTTCGCGTGTAGTCCAGCGCGTCAAGCTCCTCCAGCTTCTTCTCGATCCTGTCCGTTACCTGACGGGTCATTTCTTCCGCAGACGCGCCCGGCCACTGCGCGTTGATAATCATCGTCTTGATGGTAAAGGCAGGGTCTTCTTCGCGACCGAGGTTGAAGTAGGAAAACGTGCCTGCAAGGATGAAGACGATCATGAAATACCAGACGAGTGAACGGTGATCGAGCGCCCAGTCTGAGAGGTTGAACGGTTTCAATTGATGGTCTCCTGGTCAACGCGAACGGCCTGGCCGTTTTCGAGCGTGTTGACGCCAGCGGTGACGATTCTGTCACCAGGGTTAATCCCGTCGATCACGGTGACGGGGCCACCTGGAACAGTTTGTTCGGCAAGCCTGACCGGGCCGGAAGTGACTTTGCCGGTCGTGTTGTTGACGATCCAAACGAATGCCTTCGATCCCTCGGTCCGAATCGCGGACAAGGGCAGCCGGATCAAAGTCTTGGCCTCCCCCATGGATCTGGCCACTATGACCGAGCCGAGCCTGAGTGCTTCAGGCGGATCGATCAGCGTCAACCGGGTGCGTCGCGTACGCGTCGCGTCGTCCGCTTCGGGCGTGATTTCGCGGACCACGCCCCTGGCGTGAATGCGGGGATCAAGTTGCAAGGCGACGTCGAAGGATGCGCCGAGCGTCAACTGGTCACCGGCGGCTTCGGGCACATCGACGACCGCGTCGCGCTCTTCCGGTCGCGCGACCGTCGCGACACTCTGCCCCGGCGAGACGACTTGCCCCACCTCGGCTGTCGTCGCGGTGACGACGCCGTCGAACTCGGCGAGCAGGCGAGAATAGCTCAGCTGTTCGTTCGCCTTGTCGAGATTTGCCCGGGCCTTGGCGACCGCGGCTTCTGCGGTCTTGCGCTCCTGCTCGGCAGTTTCGAAGGTGGCCTTCGCCCCGGTTTGTCTCTCGAGCAGAGTTCTCTGCCGGTCTTCGGTGATTCGGGCGTTGGCCAGGTGCGCCTGACTATTGGCGAGATCGGACTGCGCGCTTTTGACAGAGAGCTCGAGCGCCACCGGATCGATGGCTGCCAGGACGTCGCCCTTCTTGACAAGGTCGCCTACCTGGACGTTGCGGGCGATGACGCGGCCCAAAATGCGGAAGCTAAACTCGGTCTCGATGCGGGCTTGGACAGTGCCGGGCAGAGTGAATGCCGCCTGCGCGAATGGTTCGGCTATCTGAAAGATGACGGGGCGAGCGGGCACCGATGCTGCGTCCTCTTCCTTCTGGCAAGCGGACAGCAACGCGGCCGCCGCCAAAAGCGCGGTCAGGCGAGGATCGATTTTCATCGGGCGGTTCTTTCGTAAGACACGACGTCGCCGTCGCTGAGGAATTTCGTACCGTTGGAAACAACAATGTCCCCCATAGACAGGCCAGATTGGACGGAGAAGCGTCCACTGGTATAGGCCGCGACCTCCACGGGATGGAGGGAGACGACGCTCGTCTTCGTATCGACGAGCCAGACGGCCGTCCGCCCCGCATAGGAGGCCATGGCCGACCACGGCAACTCGATGACGGCCTCGGGCTTGTACCGCGCGGTGGCAATCACGGCGCTTCCCAGGGGAGCGTCAGGCGCATCTTCGAGAGCGAGCTTCACCCGGATCGTCCCCGTCGTGGTATCGATGGTTGGCGACACCTCTCGGACCTTGGCCCGAAACTCGTCTTTGCCCGACAGGAGCCTGACCTTGGCAACGTCTTCGAGCTCGCGCCCGATAAGAGCGGACTCGTCGGCATTGATCACGGCATCTCGGGGACCGTCATGGGCGAGCGTGAAAACAAGTTGGGCAGCCTGCGCCACCTGACCTACTTCGGCATTGCGGGCGGTAATGATTCCGTTGGCATCCGCCCTGAGGTCCGTCTGGCCAAGTGTATCGCGGGCCGTATCCAGCTGGGCCTGCGCCGACTGAACCGTGGCCCTTGTCGTCAAAAGGGCTTCGCGTGCGTCATCTAGAGCAGCCCGCTTGGTCACGCCTGCGGCAAAAAGGCTCTGCTGTCTGTCAAATGCCTGCCGGGCCTGCGTTTGCTGCGCTTCCGCAGATTGGAGGTTAGCAAGTGCAACCTGGAGGTCAGCCTTCTGCTCTTGCGCATCGAGGCGCGCGAGAATCTGCCCGGCCTTGACGCGATCACCAACATCCACCAACCGCGCGATGATGCGGCCACTGACGCGGAATGAAAGATCGGACTGGATTCGGGCACGGATCTCGCCGGTCGTCGAAATGGTTTCCGACACCGGTACGGCTTGAACAGCTACCGTCTCCACGTGTCGCGTATCTTTCTGTCGAGTTTCTTCCTTAGGAGCGCAAGCCGCGAGCCATGCCATTGAAAACCCTAAAAAAAATCCCGTTGTCAATTGTCCCATAATTCGCCTCTCAAGTCGCTTTTTCCAGCTGATTACGGTTGACTTACCAGAAAGTCAATGAAATAATTATGACGTGTTAGGCTATAGGATCTCTTGGTTAGGTAATGTGAACATGAACAAGCTGACGCGCGCTGAACAGAAGGCCCTCCGGCCTGCCCAGATCCTCGATGCTGCATTTGAGGAATTTATCGAGCAAGGCTACACGGCGGCGCGCGTGGAAGATATCGCCGCACGGGTAGGCGTGACAAAGGGGACGGTCTACGTCTACTTCCCCACTAAGGAAATTCTGTTTTCTGCCATGGCACGGCATATCGCGCTACCGTTCGAGGACGTCCTAGCCGACGCCAAGGATCTGACGGGAAGTTACGCCGAGCGGCTCAGGTCATTGATCCTGCTTTTCTACGAACACGTTATGGGGGATCGCAGAACCCGGGAATTGCTCCGCTTCGCCATTTCTGAGGGCGTACGTTTTCCCCAGCTCATTAATGCGCATCACGTCGAACTCATTGAGCCGATCCTCGCCATGACGCAGGCGCTCATCGACGAAGGTGTCCGTCAGGGTGAATTTCGGGACGGGCCTGCGGCGGTTGCACGCGTCATACTTGCGCCTGCGTTGTCCTTGATCGTCGAAACATTGATGCACGACGGTCGTCTCGATCTCGAAACGCCGAGGTATATCGAAGCCCATCTCGATCTCGTTATGCACGGTCTCGCTGCCGCTAGAGCGGGATGAGATTAGTTTCGGTCATAGCCTGAGTTTTCGATTGAGCGTCTTTCGCGCCGCCACGGGACGCCAAATGCGCCGAAGCCCCGCGGGGGTATCATCATCAAATCAGCCGTAGCTGTCTTTGGTTGATAAAGGCCGCGTGTCTGCCGGAACAATTCTTGTTCCGACCCCATCGTGCTGCAACCGGTCAAGCTCATCGGCCCCAAGCATGGTCTCGATCGCTGCCTGGACAATCAATCTTGCCCGTGCGCGCATCGCGGCTGTGCGGGTCGATCGCAAGCAGCGTATGCGCAAGGGCGGCCCCCGCGCTCCCCGCCTTGATCGTCCACTCCCGCCCCGTCGCGTCCTGCCTCAGCCGCATGTGGCCGTCAGCGGCCGTCGTCAGCGTATAGCCGTTGAACGTCTCCTCGACCGTCTTGCGCTTGTGGCCATCGAGGTCTTGTGTGATCGTGCGCCGGCGACGCCCCTGCCCATCCACGACATCGATCGTCACCTTGGAGATCGAACGCTCCACGCGCTTCAGCAAGAAGGATATTGCGGCTTTGGCGACGTCACCGTGATCTCGGATGGCGCCGAAATCCTGAAGCGCCTGCCCCGCGCCATGCCAAGGCCGACCAGCCATATCATCGACTGGTTCCACATCGCCATGAAGCTCCAACCAATGCAGCAGATCGCCGACCACATGGTTCGATCTCGCGGACGGTGCCAGGCCCCTTCCAACCATCCACAGGGACGTCAGAGCCGTGAAGTGGCGCCTGTGGCATGGGCGCGTCGATCGCGCGATCCGCGACCTGGAGCAACTCTTGGAGAGAGTGAAGGATTCGCAAGGAGACAGCGGATTGCGGTTTGGTCGGTGCTGCTGGTCACGAAATAGCGGCCACCGGGTTCGCCTCGACCGCCGCGACCGCATCTGGCTACAACGAGTTCGAAGTTTCGCGCTGCATTGGGATCGGCGCTGCGCACATGCGCTGTGTCGATGCTGATGATAAACTCTTTGCGCCGATCGCCGGGAAGCTCCATTTCGAGCTGGCGTCGATCATCAGCTTGCGCCCTTGCGCGCCGTTCTTCCTCTGCAACCTGCTCGTCCAGCCGTTCACCGATCCTGATGGTGCGCTTGCGCACGGTCGCATGCGTCTCGGTAGGCTCAATGGGCAGAAATTCGGTTAGCACTCTGGCGGCCTGCCGGTACGGCATCATGCTTCCCAGCCGCGCCGTCAGTTCCATCAGCTCGGGCGTCGCCCGATCCGGGCAGATTTCCTTCAGTGGCGCGAAAGCAACGACCATCCCTGGATGGCAATCCCCACACAGCATCCAGCGGGGATTGCGCACCTCCACCGTGCCGAACACAGTTCGGATCCGGCGCGCCGTATAGTCTTTGACCGGCCGGAACATGTGGCAGTCCGGGCAAACCCGCCGAAACAGAGCATAGGCATTCACCTCCTGGTTTACGACCGCGCTCTGCAGCGCCGTCATGATCTTCTTGCCGACTTCGATCGACAGGCCGATTTCGCCGTCGAACAGGCGCTCCCAGCTCTTGTCGACCCGGACCTCCCGACGACAAACGTCGCCGAACTCGCTCTTTCCCTCGATTGTAATTGTCCACTCCACCGCCATCGTTGCTTCTCCGAACAAAGCGCGGTGATGAACTGCTCGGGCCTAACAATCCGTGCTCAACCCCAGAGAAATTACCGGTCTCTCGCGCGGGAGCACCAACAGAAGCGCGATCAGGTGCTTGCCGGGCTTGAGCGGGCCAGCGACAGCGTCGAGACGAGCGCTCCCACGAGCGGCAACCGGGATGTTCGCAAGACGACGAGTTCTCGATCGCACGGCTTCATAGCCTCGGCTCGCAGCTCCTGAACTATGTCAGATCGAACCGCGGCGCGATCGTCAACTATGGCAAGCGATACCGAGCTGGGCTTCGTGTCGCCACCAGCCTCGCCGAGTCAGCAGTGAATTCGCTTGTCGGCAAACGCATGGTCAAGAAGCAGCAGATGCGCTGGCCTCTCCACGGTGCGCACATGCTCATGCAGGTCAGGACGGCGGAGATCAATGGCGAACTTCGCGGTCGGCTGCGGGCACCGTTCCGACAGCCAGAACCGAACGTGCCTCCATTATTCAAGCCCAAACCGCCCCTTCTGCGCGCCGCCTAACCCCAGAGAAGTTACCGGTCCCAATCGTCGCGACATGGGGCGCAAATCTTTCGTCGACCGCGTCTGGGCATGGAAGGCCGAGTCGGGCGGGACTATCACCCGCCAGTTGCGACGTCTTGGCGTGTCGAGCGACGCATGCCCCCAAATGGGCATCGGAGGCGAACAGCGTTTCCCTCCGGCGGCAAAGAACAGCATCCGATACTTTATCGTCTACAAAATTGATAGACATAATAAACCGCGAAAATTGGAAGCCATTTCCAAATTGGAGCAAGACGAGGATGTTAGCTGTGGAGAGATTTTCGAGAAGAAGGTTTGGCGCCCTCGTGGCCGCTTTTGCGGTGACCTTGGTCGCTTCTTCCCCGCCTTTCGGGGCTCAGGCGGGTAGTTCGGACGCGGGTAAACTACCGACCGAAATCCCGGAGGGCACCGTGCTTCGCATCGGCGATCCCGAGACGCAAAGGGCGCTGGAACTCTCGGGTCTGATCGATCAACTGCCGTTCAAGGTCGAATGGGCCAATATCAGCGGCGGTCCACAGACAATCGAAGCTTTTCGCGCCAATGCGTTGGACGTCGGATCGGTCGCCGACATTCCGCCCATCCACGCGACCTGGACCGGGCTCAAGGTCAAGATCATAGCCGCGAAGTTCCGCAAGGATCCGGTTGCGCACCCGATTTATCAACTCGGCATTGCACCCGGCGTCGAGGTCAGGACGCTCGCGGACTTGCGCGGCAAACGGATTGCTTTCAGCCCCGGCCAGGCGCAGGGCGCGCTGGTGCTGAGGGTGCTGCAGGCCGCCGGCCTGAAAAAGGAGGACGTCAATCTCATCGAACTGCCCAGCAACGGCGATGCCTATCCGGTGGCACTTGCCAGCAAGCAAGTCGATGTCGCGCCGATCTGGGGCGTCCTCATCAAGCACTATCTGCACCAGTATGGTGCCGACGGCGCTACCACCATCCCGCATGGCTTGCGCGACGATCCAGCCCATCTCTATGCGCCACAGTCGGTGCTGGACGACCCGGCCAAAGCTGCCGCGCTCGGCGAGTATGTGCGCTACTGGGCACT